>JAKALW010000025.1 GCA_021823945.1 Microcaldota archaeon | reverse complement strand
CATTTCCTGAAAGGCGCCTATGACGCCCTGTGCAAAATCGCAGGCAGGCCCATAACAGGCTTTGAGGCAAACATCCCGATAACGTCCAACCCGAAAGGCATTGGCAACTCGTCGTCGGTCGCTGCCGCTTTTGCCGCAGCAGCGCTGAAATCCTGCGGATTGAAGCTGAGCCTGAAAAACCTGTTTGACTGCGCGCACGCCGCCGACCTGGTGGCGCACGGGGGCAGCGCCAGCGGGGTAGACGCGCGGACGGTGACTTTTGGCAAGCCAATACTTTTTCGCAAACGCTTCAGCCCGGACAGGTTCTCTTTCAGGAAAATCCCAGTCAATATGGCATCGGACATGTCAATCATCCTCATAGACACTTTCCATAAAGACAAATGCACGACAAAGGAGCAGATTGCCAAATTCGCGGCATCCTGGGGCATGAACAGAGCCCCGTCAGACTGCACTGAAGGCGAGCGCGACTTGGTTGTCAGGGAATACGAGCCAATATCGCGGGAACTGCTCCTTGAATTCTCGAAGAAAAGGCCGTCGCCTGCGACAATCGGCAAATTGTTTTTGGAAAACCACAGCCTCCTCTCTCGCCACGGCGTGTCCACCCCTGCCATGGACTCCTTCATACAAGAATCAGTTGACAGCGGCTTTGCGTGGGGCGGCAAGCTGACTGGAGCGGGCGGCATTGGCGGCTCCATAATCATACTTGCCAAGAAGGCAAGGGTTCAGGACGTGTTTTCAATGGCATATGGCAAGGGCTTTGGACCATATGAGGTAGGAATCTCCAAAAAGGGCATAATGTTTGGGTGATTGGATTGGGGCTCCTCGACTTATTGACCGGCGCTTTCAAAAAGGGCTCCAAGTCCGCAGTCGGCGGGGGAGTCACGCTGGAATGCCAGAACTGCAAGGCGAAGATAGATTCGGGGCTTGAGAGGTGCCCTAATTGCGGCGTGCGCCTGTCAAGCATGTTCAAGATAAAATGCCCAAAGTGCGGCGAGTCTAATGCCTGGGAAGCCGAGAAATGCGTAAAGTGCGGGACCAGTTTCCGCGCAACCGCGGGTTCGGGAAAACAAAGCTACAGATGCCCGCGCTGCGGCTATGTGGCTGATTATTTCATGCTGTCGTGCCCGGCATGCGGCGTGAGGTTCGTTTGAGCGCGTGGGAATTATCCTTCCCCGTCTTCTTCTGTATCAAGCCCGTAGTTTTCGTCTTTTTTTGGCTGCGGAACCTTGAGCCTGCCAGACTTGATTTCGGTTTCAAGTATCTTGAGCTCGAACCCGACTTTATTGCGCAGGGCGGCCTTGGCATAGGCAGTGGGCTTTTCAAAATTCCCGCCTTTCAGGTTTGACGCCGCCTCGCCGCTTTGCGACAGCACGCCGATTTTTTCAATCTCTGCAGTAATAAGCGCATTGACTTTCCAAAACTCGTTTTTTGAGTCGGCGTTTCCAGTTCTTATCCTGGGTTTTTTCACGCTTTTCCCTGCCATTGCGAGCCTTGGATGCTCTGCATGCTTAGATTTTGATGCTTTGGCACCGGCATGAATAGCTTTCCCTTTCCTGCGGATTTTCAGGCGGTGCATGGAATGGCGCCTGGAGGGCGCCTTTGCAATCCTTTTCCTGATTGGCCCGCCAGCCTTTCCAGTAAGCATCCTGGAAACCTTGTTTTTGGCATGTGTTGCTGCTTTTTTGGTCGCTTTGTGCTTTTTTGCCATTGACACAAGGTATGTTTCATCCCAACTTCTATTTATTCATTTCCTGCTTTGGGAATTTGCAAATACCATGGTTTTTGGAATGCCGGGGGAACCAAGGCAACCCCTGACTGCCTGGAGCACGGGACAGCCGGCAAATTTCCAATAATTTAATTAGCCTTGCATCCCAATCCAGAAAGCATGTACATGAAAATACACGATGTCGGGGGCGAACGCATACTAGCGGCCTGCGACAAGGAACACATTGGCAAGGTCCTAAAGGAGGGCAAGCTTGTCATCGACGTGAAGTCATATTCCTCGTTCTACAAGGGCGAGGAGGTTGACTCGAACGACATTGTCCGCGAGCTTGAGGAGTGCACGAGCGCCAATCTTGTCGGCGAGAAGGCCGTAGCTTGCGCTATTTCCCAGGGCATTGCCAAGAAGTCGGACGTGAAAATGGTGTCGGGCGTGCCTGTCCTAATGCTCTTTGTCATGGGCTAGGATTCCTGCCTGCCTTGGCAAAAACGCATGTGCCGGCAAACCCGCGCCTGCCTTGCGCGCCTGGCTTGTTTTTGATTTTTCCGGCATAAGAGAGCGAATTCCCCAAGCTGTTTATCCTAAAAGTGTTACAAAAGGCTTTAATTAAATGGCATCCTAATGATTTTCCGGGTAGGTTATCATGAAACAACTAATTGTAATAGCTCCGGACAAAGTAGGCCTCCTTGCCGACATGTCGTATCTCCTTGGCAAGGCGAAAGTCAACATAGACATAATAAATGTCGGCCTTGTTGGGGCGCAGGCGGTAGTACAGCTCTATGTCAGCGACGACAAGAAAGCCCGCGAAATCCTCAAGGCGAACAATTACAACGTTCTCACAAACGATGTCATACTCGTCAAACTGCCGAACAAGCCCGGCGAGCTGTCGAAACTTGCCAAAATCCTGTCTTCAAAGGGTATATCCATAAAGACCGTCAATACAATTTCGATTGACAAGGGCCACGTGCTTGACTCCATCCAGGTCGACAAGACTAAGAAGGCGGAAAAGCTTTTGAAAGACTATCTTGTCAACGAAAAAGACGCCCTCCTCTAAAGAGGGATTTCTTTATCTTTTTTTCTGATTTTTTCTCAATCCAGTCAAAGTTCTATTTCCAAAGTGCCGCCCTTCTTGTCTATCCTGAGCCTGCCTGATTTCTCCATGGCCTGGAGAATCGCGTTTTTCTCAGCGTCGGAAGCCTTGCCCTTTTTCGCGTATTCAATTGCGGCTTCCACGAGCTCCATGTTTTCAAGTATGGCCTTCCCTGCCGCGCTTGATGATATTGCTGCCGCGTCAAGCATCTGCATGTGCTCAGCCTGCTTTTCCTGCATTTCCCTTATCCTTGCAATCTCCTTTGTCTCCTGTATTTGCTTTTCGGTCTCCCTGGCAGGCGTGTTGGCGTTGTAATACTCGTCAACGCATTCGGACAGTGTTGGCATTTCCCTTGCCTCCTTCCCGCCCATGCCGGCAAGCGCTGTGAGCGCGAATTCAACTGGCTTGCCGCCGTCGAAATAAAGCAGGGGCTTTTGCGAATCCACAATGTCCGCAAGCTCCTTCCCTATTTTTTCAACTTGGCTTTCAGAAAGGTCAGTGCCCTTTATCTTCTCGCCGATGCCCGCGCGCGCCAAAGCCTCGTTTGTGTAAATCGTGCCTATGGGAAGGCGTGAGAGGCACGCTGAAATGAATTTTGCGCTTATCGCGGCTTTCACGTCAAGCATCCGCTCGCGCGAAAAATCGCTTTTTGGGAACAGGTATTGCTTTTTCTGCCTGATTTCCCTGTCTTTCCATTCATTGTATTCCGCCGCGACAAGGCATGTGCCGTCGCCTGACAAAAGCACGCAGTTTCCCGAAGAGAACATCTCGAACACGAGCCTGAATGCCTCGCCTTCCTTCTCGAATTCGAAGACGACCACCCTGTCTGCCTCGTGCAATGACACTGAAACAAGCCTTGAATTGTCAATCCTTTTCCTGACAGCGAATGCGAAATCAGTCGGGGTGGCAGGGGAATCCCTGATGTATTTTGTAATGCACATGCGCGCCGGCGCGTCTATCGCTATGTCTGTCTTGCCGATGCGGAGCCTGTACGACTTCCCGCTATAGTCAATGAACTTGTCGAGCCGAAGCCCGCAAAGAGGCAGGATTTCACCTATAATCCCCATGTATTCAAGGCTTGTCATTTGACGAATGCTGGCCATTTTCATTACCTATTGTGTGGTTGTCGCATCATGCAGTATTAACCCTTGCGCCTGCGCGCCATCTTTGCCCGCAAAGCCCTGCTGACTGCCCAAAAAATCAGATTGCTTCAGTGTATGTCATTGAAAGGATTTCTTCCAAAAGCGCGTTGTCGTCGGGCGTGAGCTTGCTGGCGCAGTGCTTCACAAGCGCGTCATGGGACCTTTTGTCAATGTAAGCGTAAAGTATGTCGCCTTCCCCGAAATCCTTGCCGTAAATCGCGTCCTCTATGGAGATTGCGACCTGATCGCCAATCTCGGCATTCTCAACAGCCTTCTTCTCCTTTTGGATTGTCATGACCTTGCCGACCTGGACTGCCGCCTTTGTCATGAGCATGACTCCGGGCTTCAGGGTGCCGGCAAGCACCTGCGCGCCGAACACGGCCGGCTTTTTCATCCTGAAACAGCAGCCAGGCAACGCCTTGATTTTCACAGGGTAAGGCAGCTCGCACAACATGTTTTCACTGTCCGCGCGCTTTTGCTCCTCGACCCATTTCTTGTAATTGTCAAGAAGCTCGTAAATGACCCTTGACTGGAATATTGGCGCCTTTGACTTGTCGGATTCCGCCTGGGCGTCGTCAGTCGCGGAAACGCTGAATGCGAGCACGGCGCCAAGATACTTGTCTGCGCCAGCGACAGACGCGGCGTCAATGACGTCCTTTTTCGTCACCTTGCCAATCCGCGTGCTCTTGACAGCGATGCCAGCGTCGGCAAGCATCCTTGTGAGCGCCTCTGCGGACCCGAGCGTGTCTGTCTTCACGATAACGCCCTTTGATTCGTTTCCAGAAAGTATGTTTTGTATTTGGGACTCGATTTCAGCCTTTTGCGCCTCTTCGTCGCCCGCTATGACCACGAGGGGCGCGCCCGCGATTGCGCCGTCAAGTCCGGGGGCGAATATCTTTATCCCGGCGGCCGCGTACGCCTCGTCGAAATACTGGAACTTGTCCTCGCCAGCCTTGATTTTCCCTGGCAGGTTGGGCTTGAGAATGGCCCTGACCTTGCTTGTGACGGCGCCATTGGCGCTGCCAAACATTATCCTGTCGTTTTTCCTGATTGTGCCGTCGTAAAGTATCATGTCAACTGTAGTGCCGAGGCCCGTCTCCTCCTTGACCTCGAGAATCGTGCCCTTGCCCGGACCGACAACCTCGTATTTGAGCTGGCCTTCAAGGAATTTCTGCGACAATCCCGCAAGGAACATCAGGAGGTTTGCGAACCCCTCGCCAGTCTTCGCCGACACCGGGACAATCGTGAGCTCTTTTGTGAAATCAGTGACGCGGTCGAACCTTTCAGCCTGGAACCCCAACTCGTAGAACCTGCCTATGAGGCCGTACATGGCCTCGTCAAAGCGCGCCTGGACGTGCGGCGCCTGCTTGGAAAGCGCGTCTGTGAAGGACGGCTCTTCCGTGGGCCTCCAGCCCTCCACCAGGTCAATCTTTGTCGCCGCAACAATGAACGGCGTCTTGAACTGCTTGAGGATTTTTATGCTCTCAAGGGTCTGGGGCTGGAACCCCTGGGCTATGTCTATGACAAGTATTGCAATGTCAGCGATGCTCCCGCCCCTGTGCCTCAGGGACGTGAACGCCTCGTGGCCGGGCGTGTCAATGAAAAGAAGGCCTGGAATCGTAAGCTTGATTTTCAGTTTTTCGAGAAGCCCGGAGCAAGCGGCCTCAATGTCTTTTGCTGGTATCTCGCTTGCGCCTATGTGTTGGGTGATTGCGCCAGCCTCCCTTTTCTGCACGCTTGTGGAGCGTATCCTGTCAAGGAGGCTTGTCTTGCCATGGTCCACGTGCCCCATGACCACAACTATCGGCTGGCGGACTGCCATATCATTCAACTTTTTTTACATGCCTTATTTTGCAAAATAATAGGATGAATTATTGGATAAATTTTATATATTGCGGGAATTGCGTGTTCCCATGGAATTTACTTCTTCGAGGTGTTTTCCCCCTGGTATATGCCGCTATAAAGCGTCTTTGCCTCGCTTGTCAGCTTTGAAAATGTGATTTGCGCTATCTTGGCGTTTTTCTTCAGTTTCAGCCCGGCAGGATTTGAAACTATGAGCAATGCCTCGCTTCTCCCCTGGTATCCCGGGTCCCATACGGCAAGTCCGAGCATGGCGCCGCAGCGCGTGAGTGACGAGCGCGGGTACGCGAAGCCGGCCGCGTCGGAGGGTATCTTCACGTGCTCGTTGAAAATGACTTTGTAGCATCCCTGCGCCAGCTCCACCCATGAATGCTCGAACTGGATTGGCACGCCCTTTGGTATTACCCTTTCAGTGTTGTCAAAGTCAATCGAGCCCTGGCCTTCTATTTTTTGGACTTCCTTTAGCGTGAGGTCCACGCCGCAGGGCTGGAACTGGGACTCGCCTATGAATTCAGTGACGATTTTGCGCTCCTCAATCTCGTGCCTTGGAAGTATCATTTGAATCAAGCCCCTGCCTGCGCACTGAATATTAAAGAAAAAAAATCAGCAGAGTTCTCCTTTCTTGAAGAACCTCGCAATCTCCGTGACCGCGGTCTCCTTGCTGTCGCTTGCGTGGATTATGTTCTCCTGCACGTCCTTGCCAAAGTCGCCCCTGATAGTGCCCGCGGGCGCCTGGGTGGAATTTGTCGGGCCGCAAAGGAGCCGCACGACGTTCACAGCGTCCTCGCCTTCAAGCACTGCCATGATTACCGGGGACCTTGACATGAATTTGAGGATTCCCGGGAAAAACGGCTTGTCTTTCAGGTGCGCGTAGTGCTCCGTGAGTATTCTGTCGTCGAGCCTGACAAGTTTCATGCCTACGGGCTTTAGGCCTTTTGTGAAAAGCCTGTCAAGCACCTTGCCCGCCATGTTCTTTTCCATGCAGTCGGGTTTTAGTATAATGAAAGTGCGCTCTATCATAGAAACCACCAATGAAAATTAAGTTCTGACACCAAAATGGTCAAGCATATTTTTGCCATGTTTTTGTCGGATAAGTTCTGTGCTGGAAAAAATGGCAGGATTGGTTCCTGCCAGCCTGCGCAAACCAAAATCGCAGGGATAAAATAAAAAAAAGAAAGAAAAAAGGGGTGTGCCTATTCCTTTTTGGCAGGCGCCGGGGCGTGCTTTGCTGCCGGCTTGGCTTCAGCCTTCTTTTCAGCAGGCTTTGCCTCGTGCTTGGCAACTGGCGCGGGCGCCGCTTGCTTGGCGGACTTCTTCACTGTCATGCCGCGCTCTTCCTTGGTGTAGGAGGTCCACTTGACCTTTTTCCCGACCCTGCCAAGGCCAAGCATGTTTTTCTTCGCCTTCTGGTTCTTGAAGTAAAGGACTGTTCCGTCCTTCCTGACGTAAATCAAGCCAGTGCCCCTCGGTATCTCTTCATTTGAAAACGAACATCTCATGCTAGCCACCCTTATTTGGCGCGGATTTCCTTTGCCTCGCGCTCTGTGTCGAGAAGCATCAGGATGTCGCCCTTTTTCACAGGGCCTTTGACATTGCGCCTGATTACCCTGCCCTTGTCGTGGCCGTCAAGGACCTTGCACATGACCTGGTAAGCTTCGCCATGTATGCCAGTCTTTGCGCGGACCTCTACGACCTCGACAGGTATTCCTTCGTTATCTGCCATCATCATCACCTAAACTTTTGGAAAATGCCGTTAGCTTAAGCGCTTGGCGCCGCCGCCTCTTCTTTTTTCTTCTTCGGGGCGCGCGGCTTCTTCGCCTTCTCCTCTTTCTTGGCTTCGCCTGCTGCGGGCGCTTCGGCTTTCTTCTCGGCCTTCTTCTCTTCCTTTGGCTTTTCCTCTTTCTTCGGCTCTTCCTTCTGCTCCTTTTTCGCCTCTTTCGGCTTTGAGCCCGCAAGCGGCATGTGGAGCGCCTCTGCGATGTCCCTGATTATCTCGGCCGCGTTGCCCGCCTTCTCGATTGAAACGGCGGACGTCGGGACTGCCATGCCTGCCGCCTCGCCCAGCTCTTTTTTGGTCAGGACGTAGCAGTACGGGATGTTCTTCTCTGCGCAGAGCATCGGAATGTGCATTACAACCTCTTCCGGCTCGACGTCTGAAGCTATGACTACAAACTGCGCCTTCGCGCTCTCGATGGACTTTGTGACCTCGTTTGTGCCTTTCCTGATGTGGCCGGTGTCCTTGCCGACCTTCACTGCCTCAAGGGCCTTTTGCGCCACTGGGGCTGGAGTCTCGAATTTTACATATCCCTTTGCCATATTACTTGCACCTCGCAATAAATTGCTTCATTGGTTTTGTCTGTATGCCAGAACAAAATTAGCTTGTGTTATTAGGGAAAAACTCTTTATAAAAGTAGCGGACACGCCTGATTTTGGGTCCCAAGCCTAATTATGCGAATTAAAAAGAAATATAAGGATTAAAAAGAGCCCTAAGCGTTACTTGCAGCCAGGTCTTCTTTTGCCAGGTATGGCATTCTGGCGTCAATGACCTCGCCCTTGACTTTCTGCCTGTACGCCTTTGTCTTTTCCGTAATGCTTGCCGGGGTTTCCCCGCGCTGCATGCCCCACACGCCAGTCTCGCGTATGAATTTCCTAATCGAATACACCTTGAATAGATATCCAGTCGGCAGGCCGTTTTTAGACGCGAGCGTTTTTTCAAGCCCGCCGGCGCCCATGTTGTAGCCGAGTATTGAGAGAAGCTCGTCCCCGCCCGTGACTTTCCTGCCTGATGAGTAATAATCCCTTTTCATGTTCGCAAGTATCTCGCAGCCTTTCCAGATGTTGCTTGAAATGTCCTTATAATCCAGCATTTCATGCGCCTTGGAATTTATCTGCATCAATCCCTTTGAAGTGCCGTCGTCAGCCCCCTTCCTTGCCGCGGATTCGGCAATCACAATCGCAAGCACTGTGTCGCGGTCAAGATTGAACTTTTTGCTCTGTTCGTCCACTATCGCGAGTATGTTCTTCCCGGAGTCAAGGTATGCCTTGTCGGGGGCCATCCTGCCGCCGACAATCTTCATGCCCGAAAGCCTGCAAAGGAGCGATTCGAACTCCCTGTCGCTTTGGATGTAAGCGCCAAGGTTCTGGTCATTTGCCGGTATCTTGCGCGCAAGCAGCCTGTTTTGCGCCTTTTCCTGGAGAGTGAGATGCGCCATATCGTCAGTCTTTCTCTTCTGCTCCTTGGATGGGGTGTTGGCAATGGCGGTCTTGATTTTCACGGGGCGGGTGTTTGCCAGCTGCTGCAGCTGGTCTACAGTGCTTTGGGATTCCTGGATGCCGCCTATACTGGTTATTGAGTCAATTGTGAAATTGGAGCCGAGCTTCCTGTTCCATTCCTGTTTTGTCATCCATGAACCCTGGCTTTCCGCGTTGCCTGGCATCCTGTAATCGAAAAGTTTCCCATCCTTGTTCTGCAATAAGAGGCGCTCGCCCGACTTGTTCCCGTCGGAATAATGCGCCCTGACAAGCGTGGCATTGCCCGAATCCACTATCTTTAACAGGCTTTCCGGCATGTCTGTGTATTTTTTGGCTGCCTGGGAGAGCGACTTTTCAAACTCGCTTTGGAAGGCATTCCCGATATTTTGTTTTTGCATGTTTGCGCCGCCCATACGCTTGAGCAACTCCGAAACAGTTACCCTGTCGTAAAGTCGGCAAGAGGACCCCGCCCTTCAGGGTGGGGGTGAATTGCCGA
>JAKALW010000024.1:2652-9709 GCA_021823945.1 Microcaldota archaeon | reverse complement strand
TTTATTAACTTCCAAGCTACAAAATACTTGTTTTGACAAAATAAAACACAGATGAGGATGGCAATGCAAAACGAGCCCATTATTGGCGGCAAAGGCGATCCGGGCAAGCGCAAGCAGGGCAAGAATGTATTCGGCGACATGACGGACCAGTTCCAAAAAGCCCTTAAGCAATTCACAGAGGAGCGGGGGTTCACATACATCAAGCTCCTCATGCAGGCCGAATTCTCGAATCGCATGACGATAAAGGGCAACATAATACGGAAGCTCAATTCTAACGGATTCGGAGGCGACGCGAGGAAGGTTGGGGAGGCGTTCGTATACCTTGAAAAGGCATACGGTGACTCGAAAAGGCGGGACGGCACGAAAAGCGTAATGCACCCGTATAAAATTGCCCTCGACTGCGCGTATGCTGGCGCGGACGCGGATACAGTGATTATCGCGCTTTTCCACGACAGCGTGGAAGATGGCCTGTGCTCGATGGCTGAAATCGAGTCCAGATTAGGCGGCGGAATTGCGAAATCCGTAAGCTGCGTGACAGACTACCATAAATCCGAATTCGACAAGAAGGCGGAAAATGACGGGATTGGCATTGGCGCAAAAACCCAGTTTGAAGGGCTGGGCGATTATCTTGACCTTAAGATAAAAAACTACAAATTGTACCTTGACGACCTTTACAATTCAGGCGACATAAGGGCGATGACAGTGAAATTTTTCGACACAATGGAGAATGTCAAGTCGCTCAGGCACGAAAAGGACGCCCTGACAAGGCATTCTATCGCAAGAAAGGCGTTGCTGCACCTGCCATTCTGGAAAGCCATAAATTACAATTTCTTTGAATTCGTGAGAGCCACGCTTGAGGAGAACTGCCCAAGCGAGCTTGTAGGCGAGGCGCGGGGCCTTTCGGAAAAATCCCTGAACCAGATAGGATATGAAAAGGCGGGTGCGGCGTTCATCAAAACCCTCAACCCGTTTTCATTCCATGCCATATTGCAAAAGCCGGATTCATATTCGGGCGTGCCGGCTTTCTATTCGCCTACCTCGCTTGAGGGCAAGCAAGGCGAGATAATAATGGAATTCCCGGACGATTTCCCTCCAGACCGCGTGCTTGAAACATGCAGGAAAATTGCGCCTGGATTCGACTGGGAAGCGTCCGGCGAAAACCCGTTGCCGGTTTATTTCAGGGCATCCTATTTCTTCGAGGCAAAGGCGCTCGGGAGGCAAAATGCGCAAAATCCCGCGAATGCCAAGGCGCTTTATGACATGCTATGTTTCCTTGGAAGAACCCTCCAAACCGATTATGTTGCCCATAAGACTGAATTGGATGCGGGAGTTCCAGGGGATACCGCGAACAATGGCGCAAACCCGCGCTCCGGTTGGCGCGAAACCCCCTTTCAGACGGGCATATAAGGGTTTTGCCTCATTATATATCCTGAGGCAAGCGGGATGGATAACACAAAAAGCGGCTGGAAATTCTTTCCGGATGCCGCGCTTGTAACTGATTTTTACGAGCTTTCAATGGCAGAGGCCTATTTCCGCGAAGGCATTGGCGGCGAAGCTGTTTTTGACATAGCCATAAGGAACAGCCCGAAAAGGGGCTACTACGTTGCCTGCGGCATGAACGCCGCTGCCGAGGCAGCATCCTGCTTTGGGTTTTCAGAAGAGCAGATTGCGTATTTGTCCAGCCTCGGCTTTGGCGACGATTTCCTCGGTAGCATTGCAAAATCCAAGGCTCGCGCAAGCATTGAATCAGTCAGGGAAGGCGAGGTTGTTTTCCCCGGCGAGCCAGTCCTGAAAGTCAAGGCGCCGCTTGGCATGGCGCAGATGCTCGAGACTTCGCTTTTGAACATTGTGGGGTTCCAGACCATGATAGCCACAAAGGCTTCAAGGGTATGCCTGGCCGCCGCAGGCAGGAATGTGGTGGAATTCGGGCTTAGGCGCGCCCAGGGCTTTGACGCCGGGCTTTGGTCCGCCTATGCCTCGTATGTCGGCGGGTGCGGCGGGACGTCAAACCTGCTTGCAGGGAAGGAATTCGGCCTGCCTGTCTCAGGCACAGTCGGGCACTCTTACATAATGGCGCACGCTGGCGAGGAGGACGCGTTTGGGAAATGGGCGCAATATGCCAAAAGCCCTGTTTTCCTGATTGACACTTATGACACATTGGAGGGCGCGCACCGTGCTGCGCGTGTGGCAAAAAAAATCAAGTCTGCCGGGAAAAGCCTCGCTGCTGTCAGGATTGACTCGAAAGATTCCGCAAGGGAAAGCGCGGCAGTCAGGAAAATCCTGGACGCAGAGGGCCTTGCCGGCACGAAAATAATAATCAGCGGCGGCATGGACGAGTTTGAAATAGGCAGGTTTTTCAAGGATGGCGGGGTGGCTGACAGCTTCGGGGTAGGCACAAACATGGTTGTCAGCAATGACATGCCAAGCCTTGACATAAGCTACAAGCTTGCCCAGATTGGCGGCAAGCCGGTGATGAAAAGAACAGCCGGGAAAGAATCAATGCCCGGGAACAAGCAGGTTTTCAGGGAAAGCAAGGCGGGAAAGTTCGTGTCAGACACAGTGGGCCTGCATGGCGAGGAGTTTGAGGGCATGGAAAAACTGCTTGTTGAGCGGGGCGGGAAAGGCCGCATTGACTGGAAAACAAGCGCGCGAAAGTCCAGGGAATATGCCGCCGCCAGGCTCGCGTGCGCGCCAAATGGCATAAAGAGCCTGGAAAATCCGGATGAATACCCGGTCATAAAATCCGCCATGCTCAAAACGCTTATCAAGGATGGGAAACATTAGAATCAGGCCAGGTGTGGAAATTATGCTGAACCATATAACCAAACTATACGAGAGCGGGAGATTCATGGCAAAGGAAGTGACGCTTGGCGTGCTGCCGGAGTCAAATGTCCTGCACCTTGCAGGGTACATAGAATTTTCAGGCGCAAGCCCGTCGCACGGGCATAAGGAGAGGTTCCAGGGGCACGAAAGCGCGGAACTGAAGAAGGCGCTTCGCGAAATTGTCGGGAGCGCGGAAAACATAGCAATACTTGTCAGCACAAGCCCGTGCGGAAAGCCTGGCAAGGAAACGCTTTACCATTTCCAGGTCACGGAGCACCTTGAAAACGCGCAGGCGCTCGACTCTGAAATCGCGGGGCTCAAGGAAAAAGGGATAATATCAAAGCATACCTATGAAGTGAAACCGCCAAAAAAGCCAAAATAGGGCTTTCAATGCGTTCCACAAGGATGGAAAACAAGAACCGGGGGCGGGAATTGATTCCAATGGCAAATGAAGAAAACACAGCTGGCCCGATGGGGCTTGAAGGGAAGCGGGCGCCAGATTTCAGCCTGCCCGACCAGGCGGGAAAACTGGCCAGCCTTTCTGCCCACAAGGGGAAATGGGTGGCGCTCTATTTCTATCCAAAGGACGACACACCGGGATGCACAACCGAGGCGTGCGAATTCCGCGACCTCAATGCCGAGTTTGAAAAACAGGGCATAAAAATCCTGGGCGTGTCCCCGGACAGCAAGGAGTCCCATGGAAAATTCGGGGAGAAATACGGGCTGAATTTCAGGATACTTTCCGACGCGGGCTCGCAAGTTTGCAAAAAATACCGCGTATGGGCGGAGAAAAGCATGTATGGCAAAAAATACATGGGCGTTCTCAGAACCACGTTTGTGATATCCCCCGAAGGAGCAGTGGACAAGGTTTTTGAAAACGTTGGCCCGAAAGGCCATTCAAGTGCAGTGCTACAATACATTAAGGGCAGGAAAGCCTGAAACAAAAGATTCAGCAAGCATGATTTTGCAGATATCCGCAATGGCGCAACTGGTCGTTGCAAGTATTTGGAGTTGATTGGATGAAATATGTCGTTTCCGAAAAAACGCCTAAATTGGACTTGAAGTCCGCAGCCATAGTCCCGGTATTTGACGAGGACATATCAAAATCGCAAAACGCCAGGCAGTCTTTGCCATTCGCGCCCGCGCTTGAGGCCGGGCTAAAAAGCGGCAGCATTTCGCCAAAGGCTGGCGGGGTCCACCTGATAAGGAATCTCGCGGCGGGAAAGCACGCGCCATGCGCGATTGCGTTCGCTTTCCTTGGCAGGCAAGTGGACTGCGACGATATTTTTGCCGCCAACACAATCACGTCGGCGTTCGCCGCAGTGTCAGGCGCCATGCCAAAAACAGTGGCTGTCCATTGGCCCCTAATCATCAACACGGCAAGCGCGCGCACGTTTTCGTCCCAGCTATGCTCCGGCCTTGAGATGTCCACTTACAAGTTCGACAAGTACAAGTCAGGCGAATCCAAGGCTGCGAAAAAAGCCAATCCCCATGCGCAGGAGGTAATTTTCGCAGCGCCGAAGCAGCTGCACGCCCAAATCCGACAGGGCGCGAAAAAGGGCGAAATCATAGGCATTGCGGCCAATTTTGCAAGGAGGCTCGCAAACGAGCCGGCAAATGTAGCCACGCCTGGGTTCATTGCCCGGGCCGCGATGGACATGGCAAAGAAAAATGGCCTGGCGTGCAAGGTGCTCGGCAAGCCCAAATTATTGGGGCTTGGCATGAATTCCATGTGCTCCGTGGCGCAGGGCTCAACGCAGGAGCCGGCGCTTGTGGTGCTTGAGTACATGGGCGAGGGCAAAGGCAAGCCATTCCATGCCCTCATAGGCAAGGGAGTCACGTTTGATTCCGGCGGCATTTCAATCAAGCCTGCCAAGGAAATGGACCAGATGAAGTTCGACAAGAGCGGCGCCTGCGCAGTCATAGCGGCCATGGGCGCGCTCAAGCAGCTCGGGATAAGGAAAAACATAGTGGCAGTGGCGCCCCTTGTGGAAAACCTCCCAAGCGGGAGCGCTTACAAGCCTGGAGACATAGTGCGGGCTTCAAACGGCAAGACGATAGAGGTCCTCAACACCGACGCGGAAGGCAGGATGATACTTGCCGACGCCCTCGCATACACTGTCAAAAACTACAAGCCCGAGACAATACTCGATTTCGCGACACTGACGGGCGCGTGCGTTATCGCGCTTGGTGACGTTGCAAGCGGGCTATTTTCAAACGACGACGCCCTCGCGCAAAGCGTGGCTGAAGCGGCAAACGCGGCAGGTGAGCGCGTGTGGCGCCTCCCTTTGTGGCGCGAATACGACTCCAAGATAAAAAGCGAGGTCGCGGACATGAAAAATGTCGGCGAATCCGGGCAGGCAGGCCCCGCGGCTGGCGCGTCTTTCCTGAAGGAATTCGTGGGGAAATCCAAGTGGGCGCACATAGACATAGCCGGTACCGCGTGGCTCACAAAGCCCAAAAACGGCATGGCTGCTGGGGCCACGGGGGTTGGCGTCAGGATTGCGCTTGAACACGCGTCAAGCCTCTGAACCGCCGGGTGTTGTATTTAAAAGAATACCAATATAGTATTATATCAGGAGCGCAATTGCGGGCAGGCGCCCGGCAGGCAGATGCGCGTGAGTCATAAGGTGATAATATGGCGGTCAAAATAGGGGAAAAAGTGCCGGAATTCACGGCGCAGGCATATGTGGGCGGTGAGTTTCGGAAAATCAGCCTGTCGGACTACAAGGGGAAATGGGTAATCCTGTTTTTCTACCCGAGGGACTTCACGTTCGTTTGCCCCACTGAGATAAAGGGCTTTGCCCAGGCTGAAAGCGCTTTCAGGAAACTCAATGCGGATGTCGTAGGCGCAAGCACTGACTCGGAATACTCGCACAAGGCCTGGTTTGAAAAGGAGCTGCCAATGGTGAAATTCCCAATACTCGCGGACACAAACCATAAAATCAGCAGGGACTACGGCGTGCTCGTGGAGGGCGAGGGGCTGGCGTTGAGGGGCACGTTCATAATAGACCCTGACGGCGTGCTCCAGTACATGGTGGTTGCCAACACGAGTATCGGCAGGTCCATACAGGAAACTGTCAGGACGCTTGAGGCATTGCAGACAGGCGGGCTTTGCCCCGTAGACTGGAAGCCGGGGGAAAAAACCCTCGGAAAAGCATGAGGGAATGATGAATGCAAAATCTAGGGTGATTATGGATGGCCATGGGAATAGACGAATTCTGCCCGATTTTCTCCGCGGACGCGTATGTGAGCAAGGAGATAAGGAAAGTTAGCCTGAACGACTACAAGGGCAAATGGCTCCTGATATTTTTTTATCCCAGGGATTTCACAATCGTCTGTCCGACCGAGATAATGGCGCTTGCAAAGGCGCAGAACAAGTTCATGGAAAACAATGTCGAGATACTGGCTGTGAGCACGGATTCGGCTTACACCCACAAGACTTGGATTGAAAAGGACCTGCCGATGGTCAGGTTCCCGCTCCTCTCAGACCATGATGGCACTATAAGCAAGGCTTTCGGGATATACAATGCTGGCGAGAACGCCGCATACAGGGCAACGTTCATTGTCGACCCTTATGGATACATCAAATTCAGCTCGGTGTGCAACTTCGACGTGGGCAGGTCGGTCAGGGAGATATACAGGGTCATGAAAGCAATCCAGTCGGGCGGATTGTGCCCGTCAGAGTGGAAGCCCAAGTCAAAGACGCTTGGCAAGCCCGCAGAGCACATACCCGCGGCAGATTTTGGAACCAAAGCCACAAGGGAATGACAACAATAACAAATTTTGCCCGGGCTGCGAATTTGCCAGCGGCCAAGCGTTATTCGATTCTTAATTGGATGAAAAATTTCATGTTTGGCCGGCATGCCAGGCAAAGGGTTGAGGAAATGACAAGCACCATGATAAATGAAAATGCGCTCCTGTCTGCCCTTTTTGCCGCAAAAAGCTCCCACCCAAACGAGTTTTTGGGTTTTTTCCAGGGCACTGAAAAAAACGGGGACACAATGCTTGAAGAGCTGATAATCCCGCCCACGCTTTACAGGAACAAGACTTCGGTGGGCTTCAATGACTGGCAAATCCCAAGCATGAGCGGGATAAAAGGCACTTTCCATTCGCATCCGTGGCCGCCTGCCAGCCCGTCGAGGCAGGACAAGGAGATGTTTGGTCGCAAGTCGAATGCCAATTTCATAGCGTGCCCGCCATTTGGACAATTTGTGGCTGCTGGCGCCATTTG
>JAKALW010000024.1:0-2642 GCA_021823945.1 Microcaldota archaeon | reverse complement strand
ATTGAAAACGTCAGGGCATTTGACAATAAGGGCAGGGAAATCAGGTTCATAGTAGTAAAACAGCAGCTAGCGGGGGATATGCCTTGAAAAAACTCATAACGCGCGATACGCCCATAGGGGAAATCGCGGCGAACTACACAAAGCCGATTGAGATACTCCTGTCCTACGGCTTCCACTGCATAGGCTGCGGAGCGTCGGGCTTCGAGTCAATCGAGGCGGGCGCATCAGTGCACGGCCTGGACGACGACGGGATAAACAAGCTGGTCGAAGAGCTGAACAAGGCTGCAAATGAAGAGATTGCGGAAATGAAAAAAGGCGGAAAGGCGGATAAGGCGGCAACAAACTCCGGCGGGGGGGCCCACGAGGCCATTGTGCTCAAAAAGTCGGCAGCCGACAAGATAATATGGATGATGAAGGAGGAAGGCAAGGCGGGCTGGGGCCTGAGGCTCACGGCTGTCCAGACTCCGCGCGGGGATTATGATTACGAGATAGATTTCGAAAAGGACCAGAAGAAAGGCGACCTGTCAGTGAAAGTTGAAGGCGGGCTCCTGGTGTTTTTCGAAAAAAGGGTAGAGAAGGCGGTCACTGGGATAGTGATTGATTACAAGAAGGGCGCAAATGGCGAGGACGTATTCACAATGAAAAAATCGCCGGCGATTTTTTCAGACTTGCCCGACAAGGGCAAGGAGATGAGGAAAGAGCAGGGCCACGCGTGCGGCATGGGATAGGAGGATTTTCGCAGCGTGCCGCCTTGTTTAATAGTTTTTCAATGCAAATCCATTCAGGTTTTTCAATGGAACAAAAAGACTTGGTCATAATCGGCGGAGGCGCGGCAGGGCTTACAGCCGCAATATTCTCCGCGAGGCGCGGTGTATCCACGGCAGTCGCCGCCATAGAGATAGGGGGGCAGACTGCAATACCAATCAGCATTGGCAATTACCCCGGCTTTGAGAACATAGCCGGCGCGGAGCTGATGGAGCGCATGCGCGTCCAGGCTGAGAAGGAAGGCGTGGAATTCATCTATGGCAAGGTTTCAAGGGTGGACAAGACCGGGGCCGGCTTCATTACGCGCCTGTCAAACGGCACGGACATTCCCTCAAAGGCGGTGATACTCGCGTATGGCAAGGCCCCTCGCACGCTCGGCATACCTGGCGAGGACAAATACATGGGCAAAGGCATATTCACAAGCGTCATACACGACAATTACTTCTACGCGGAAAAGACAGTTGGCGTCATTGGGGGCGGCAACTCCGCGTTCGGGACCGCGCTGGAATGCGCCGTATCCGCAAAAAAAGTGTACATAATCAACAGGAGCGAAAATTTTCGCGGTGAGGAAAAGACGCTTGAGAAAATCAAGGCTACGCCAAATATCGAGTTGCTCACAAACTGCATCCCGGACTCGTTTGATGGCGACGGCGAATGGCTCAAAAGCATTGTTACAAAGGATTCCGTGACAGGCAAAATTTCAAAACTTGGCCTTGACATGGCATTCGTGAACATTGGGCTCGAGACAAAAAACGACTTTTGCGCCCACCTTGTAAAACTCAACGAGTTCAAGGAAATCGCAATTGACACGAACTGCAGGACAGGGACGGACGGGCTGTTCGCGTGCGGCGACGCCACAAGCATACCCTTCAAGCAGACTGTGATATCGGCAGGCGAAGGCGCAAAAGCTTCGATTGAGGCATACAAATTCATCAAAGGCGACAAGGCGCGCACTGCGAACGACTGGACGCACTAGAGCGCAAGATTCGGGGTTTTGAAGGGCAAAAAACATGGACAAGCTGAGATTCGCGCCCGCTGGCATACCCCTGTCCACACAGGACAGGAACACGCTAAACGGCATAGCCGAGGCGCACAGGCTCGGGCTTACAGGCATGGAACTTGAATTCGTCCAGAACGTGAATGTGCCAGACGGGCTCGCGCCAAAAGTCAAGGCGGCAGCAATGGAAAACGACATTGTACTGACAGCCCACGGGTCATATTACATAAACCTCAACGCGGCGGAGCCAGAGAAAATCCAGGCGAGCATAAAAAGGATTGTCCATGCGGGCAGGATATTGAACACCGCGGGGGGATACAGCCTGACATTCCACGCGGGATTCTTCCTGGGAAAATCGCCAGAAGACACGTACAAGGCGATAAAAAAAGGCATGGAAGATTCAGTAACTGAACTGAAAGGCCTTGGCGCGGGCAGCCTGTGGGTCAGGCCGGAAACAACAGGCAAGCCCACGCAGTGGGGCTCGCTTGAGGAAATACTCAGGCTTTCCGCGGAATGCGACAATGTCATGCCGTGCATTGACTGGGCTCACATGTTCGCTCGGACCGGCGGCGCGAAAAACAACACTTACGAGGAGTTCAGGACAATCCTTGAAAGCGTGGAAAAGGCGTTGGGGAAAAAAGGCGTTGAAAACCTGCACATGCACATCTCAGGCATCGCATACACGCCAAAGGGCGAGAAAAACCATCTGCCCCTCCAGGAATCCGAATTCGACTACAAGGCCGTATTGAAGGCGCTGAAAGACTTCGGCGCCAAAGGCGTGCTTGTCTGCGAAAGCCCGCTGATTGAGAAAGACGCAGCGCTCCTGCAAAAAACGTATAATGAATTATAGGGAGCCAACAGGCACTTTTTTAACAGGCGG
>JAKALW010000023.1 GCA_021823945.1 Microcaldota archaeon | reverse complement strand
ATCTAGATTGACAGGATAGCCCAGGCAGTCAAGGACACGAAAAAGCCCCAGGTGGCGATTTGCGTGCTTGACGAGTCGCGGGCAATCTTCGCCCACGTTAGGGGTTTTGGCGTCACTGTGGACTTTGAGCTTGAGGCCAACATGTCAAAGCGCGACGACGACTTCGACGCAAAGGAGAAGCAGTTCTTCTCCGACATATCCAAGAAACTGGAGTCAATGCAGACTGAAAAAATCATTGTCGCGGGCCCTGGCTTTGCAAAGGACAATGTCAAAAAGTATTTGACGCAGAAGAACCCGGCGCTTTTGAAAAGGCTTGTTTTCGAGTCTGTTTCAAATGCCACGAAAAGCGGCGTCATCGAGCTATTGAAAAAGGGCGCAATTTCCAAAATCATCCAGTCCGAGCAGATTGAGCAGGAGCTCCAGCTTGTCGAGAAACTCAAGGAGAACATAGGCAGGGAAACGGGCCTGGTGGCGTGGGGGCTGAAGCCAGTTGAGCAGGCGATTGAGTTTGGCGCGGCAAGCCACGTGCTTGTGACAGACGAGCTTCTCCGCACGAACAGGAAAATCGAGGACATTGTCGAGGCTGCGTACAAGCGCAAGACAAAGGTGACGGTCTTCTCGTCATCCTCGAACGGCGGCGAGGAACTCGCGGCATTCGGCGGGTTCGCGTGCTTTTTGAAGTTCAAGATAGAATGATGGCATGGCTTCTGCGCACCAGTTTTTGACTTCATTTACAGGTTGGCATTTGTGCACCTAAGAATGCTTACATTCATAGGCAACAGTTTTGGCTTCTGAACACGGATCTATGCCCTATTAGTCGGCAATGACATCATTGCTTGTCCTTGTGGTAAATGCACAGAAAAACTATTTTGCCCTCATTTTGCAAAAAAGCATAGGAAAGCCTGTAAGGGGAGACATAGACCTCCCTGGTGCCTTTCCTTTCATATTTCATTGGTTTTCCGATTTCAGGATTTTCAATGATTTTGGCAATCTGCTTTTTGACCGCTTCCTTGACTGCTGCATCATTTATTTTCCTGATTGTCCTTTCAAAATCAGGGCTATATGATACATCTACCATTTATCCAGCCCTGCAAGGAATTCACCCTTTGTTTTTGAGATGAACTTGCCTTTCTGGTAATCCTTCCACGCCTTTTCTGTCCTGTCGGCAAAATCCAGGTCATCGGCAAGGTTTTTGTCAAAGCAGTCGGCTTTTTTCAAAATAAGCTGGTCCTTGTTCCGAATTATCACCAGTTTGTCGCCCTCTTTTATGCCGTGGCGGAGGTCTGCGGGGATTACGATTTGCCCTTTGGAGCTCATGCGGGTTATATCTATGTTGGTCATAGGTAAGATTAATCTTACCTTGCTTATAATGCTTTCGGGATGCCTTATGCCCATGTTCGCGTTCACATTTGTTCCTGCCATGAAAAATCTGCGGATTCCAGGGTTTAAAAACAAATGAAAGGCTTGTTTTCCAGTGCCTTAATGTCAGTGGCAAGTTCCTTGGCTTATCCATTTAAACCATGTGCCGTAAAACAGGGGATATGGACAAGGAAGCGGCTAAGGTTGAAATTCAAAAGCTTATTGACAAGTATAACAAAATAGTCGCAGAAGGCAAAGTCCCCTCTTACAAGGAGGAAATGACAAAAAAGGACTTTATACTCCCTCTTTTCCGCATTCTTGGCTGGTCAGTTGAAGATTCCAATGAGGTTTCGGCTGAAGAAGCAGTTTCCAAAACCCGCGTTGATTATGGTTTTAGGATAAACGGCGTCCCGAAGTTCTTTCTTGAGGCAAAGGCGCTTCGTGAAGACCTAAATGACCAAAAATTCCGCCAGCAGGCTGTAAATTATGCTTACTACAAGGGTTGCGAGTGGGCTATCCTTACCAATTTCAAGTCATTGATACTCCTAAACGCCAGCCTGAAAGAGAAGTCAGTTCTCAAGACCATGTATTGCGAGGACTATGCCAAGAATTTTGAGGAGTTGTATTTCCTTTCCCGCGAGGCATTTGAAAACAAGCTTCTTGACAAAGAGGCTGAAAAATGGGGCGGGAAAGCAAGGAAACTGCGCCCTGACAAACAACTTCTTTCTGACTTGACCGTATTCAGGGAGAAACTGTCCAAGAGCATACTTAAATTGAACAAGAACATTACGGAAAAAGACCTTGACGAGGTTGTCCAGCGCATACTTGACAGGCTCATTTTCATCCGGAATTGCGAAGACCGCGAAATTGAGGAAAAAAGCCTTCTTTCAAATGCGCGGATTTGGCGCCAGCTTGGGCATGGGCAGCTTATCAAGGCCCTAAGGCAGGTTTTCTTTGACTACCGCGCCAACTATAATAGCACGATTTTTGGCAGGAATGGCGAGTCACATCTCTCTGATGAGGTCGAGGTCGACAATGAAGTCCTGTTTGAAATCATTGAAGGCTTGTATCACACCAAGGACAATGTGATTGAATATGACTTTTCGCTTATTGACTCTGACATATTGGGCAATATTTACGAGCAGTATCTTGGGCATTTACTGCACAAGACGGAAAAACGCGCCAAGGTTGACGAATCGCACGCCAAAAGGAAGGAACAGGGCATTTACTACACGCCGACTTATATCGTGGACTACATAGTGAAAAATACCATTGGCGAACTGGCAAAGGAGAAAACATCTGACGAGATGGAGAATATCACAGTCCTTGACCCTGCCTGTGGCTCCGGCTCGTTCCTGATTAAGTCCTATGACGCGCTTGAAAATTATTTCAATGAGAAAGGCAAGGCAATAATCAAGAAAGGCAATGGCGAGTATTACACCCTCCGTGAGCATCTGCTCACAAAAAACATCCATGGAGTTGACCTTGACTTGCAGGCTGTTGAGATTGCCCAGCTCAACCTTCTAATGAAAATCGCGACCAAAGGGCACAAGCTTCCCCTGATTACCAAGAATATCCAAAACGGCAATTCCCTGATTGACGATGAGGTGGTGGCAGGCGACAAGGCTTTCAAGTGGGAGGAAAGGTTCCCTGACATAATTCAATACGACGAGAATGGCAAGCTGAAGGAAGGCTATGGGTTTGACGTGGTTATTGGGAATCCGCCTTATATCCGAAACAGAGAGCTTAACAAAAATGATAAAGCATTTATGAATAAGAGTTATGAAACAGCAGAAGGTCAGTGGGACATTTATCAACTCTTTTTTGAAAGAGCAATAAAATTGTTGAAAGATGGAGGATATCTTGGGTTTATCACGTCTAATAAATATGCGACAGCAGAATATGGGAAGAATCTAAGACAATTTCTACTTGAGAATTGTAAAATAATATCAATCATTGATGCGTCTGATATAGATGTCTTCAAAGATGCTTCGACATATCCATATGTTATCATTCTACAAAAATGTTCAAACAAGAATGCCTTAATGACTAACATGGTTGAAATAGCCCATATCTCAACCGATAATGAAATTTATGACATCAGAAAAACTGTGAAAAACCAATCTGATTTTAATAATGACAAAAATCTTGTCTTTAATCTGAATATTGTTGATAGCGCCTTGATCCGAAAACTTAATATTAAAACAAAATTATTAGGCGAATTGTGTGAAATACGAGAGGCAATTCATACTGGGAATATAAGAGAGAAAGTTCTTTTTAATGAGAAGAAAAATGATTTCTGTCAGAAAGTTATTGGTGGGCGTGATATCTCTCGTTATAATTCAAATTGGAACGGAAAATGGATATTGTACAATCCTGCCGTGATTGATAAGAAAAAGGGAGAATATGGTAATTTTCCTGATAAGATGTATTTTGATAATCCTAAATTGCTAATCAGAGACATTTCTCTTCGTTTGACTGCCACATATGACGATTCTAGATTATACTGTCTCAATACTTTGTATTCTGTCATTCTGAAGAACAATAATGATAGAATTGACCTCAAATACATTCTTGGCATACTAAATTCGAATTTAATCAACTATGTCTTCAGTTCTCAATTTTCCGGCTCTCATGTTAGTGGTGGTTATCTTCGTTTTAAGCCAATGTTCACAAAACAGCTTCCTATCCATCTTGCCACTCCTGTCGAGCAGAAACCAATAGTTGAACTCGTAGACCGCATGCTCTCCTTGAACAAGAAGCTTGCCGATTTGGGCGATAAGAACACCACTGAGACTGCCCGCTTGAAAGAGGAAATCGCCGCCACAGACGCGAAGATAGACTCCCTCGTGTACGCGCTCTACGGCATAACCGAGGAAGAGAAGAAGATAATCGAGGATAGCCTGAAGAAATAAGCCGTCTAATTATCTGATCTGACAGATATCTTTTTAAACAGTCGAAAAAACTTTTTTTGTTTTTAAATCCTGCGTATGCCTGCTTAAATAGGCTGGGCGGCTAAATGATGTATGCTGCTGTATGCTGTTGTATTCTATTGCATGCTGCTGCAGATTTTTCGAGGGGTTTGAGATGGGTGCAAAAAAAGAGGATGAGGACACAATCATCTTTCCTACCATACATAAATTCAATGGCAGTACCAAGCAGTTCATGAAGATTGTCAATAGCGAAAGCAATGCCAAGGCCTATGAGAAGATGGTAAAGGAACTAGACTGCAAGCCGCAGGAGCTTGCCGAAAAGCTCAGACACCGTGCTTGGAAAGGTAAGAGCCCATCTGATATACTGGCAGAAGCGGCGAAGGACTAAGGGCAAGGCATTTTCCGTCTGTCCTTATCAGCCGCGCAAGGAAATCATCGGGCGTCATTATCTCAGGTGTTTGATACCTCTGTTTGGAATTAATTTTCTCTACTTCTTCTATTTTTTCCCTGTTTGCGACATGCCTCCTGTTCCAGCTTAAGAGTATATCTATGTCGTTTATGCTTGCCAGTGCGACAATTGCGGCATCTGCAGGGGGTATTCCTATACTTGCGTATCTTTCCGCAAGGTTTCTGCATTCTTTCTTTATTTTCGCTTCTTCTGGGAATAGGTTTCGGTATAGGTTATGCATTGGCGGCGCGGCAAGAAGTTCCTTGTATACGACGCGCAGTCCTATTCTCTTGACATTGAAGTCCAGCATAACGAATATTGCTTTTTTGGAAGCCCTGCATCTTTGGAAATATTCTTTGTCTTCGTCCGAGAGCCTGGCATTTTCTTCCAGTTTGCCTGTCAGTGTCGCAAGCGCCTGGATGTCAAGGATGACATTGGTGTCAAGCGTCATGCTTTGTATCTTCGCCATCCTCCCAGTGAATTTTGTCATGAAAAGACATTGTTTTCATGGAATATAAGGTTATGTAGCGCACTGCACCTCGCAGCGTGTATTTAGAGTTCTTAAAAAAAAAGGTTTCCAACTACTGAGGTCAGGCGTTGGTGAAAAGAAATCAGTTTGCCAACTAATGTAGTCAGGCGTATGTGAAAAGAAGGCATTTTGCAGTCAGGCGCTGGCGCTAAGAAGTTATTTAAAAAAAAGTTCTGACCGGGGGGATTTCCCCCGGCGAGGTCTTAAAGAAATAGTGGCCGCAATTTATGCGTTTTTCATCTTGGCTTCTGCTACATATCCTGCCTTGTCGAGGTAGTACATGAAGCCGGATTTCCTTGTAATCTTTTCCGAGCCAACTTTCTTCTTCTTGCCGCGTGTGTTGTGCTTCATTGGTGATGCCCATACATAGCCGTCCTTGCCAATGTAGTACAAATAGCCTTCTTCGCGTGTAACTTTCTCTGTTCCAATTTTCTTTCCCATTTGGTACACCTCCACTGTAAAAAAACTTACGAGATAACTATTCTCGTATCAGTTTTTAAGCTTATCGTCGGCACGCCCACGTTTTGTCGTCGGAGATTGAACTTATATTTAAACTTTGCCGAGGTTGTGCCTTCCGTTCACTCTTTCTTCGAGCCGAAAAGCACAATCTTTGCCAGGAGCGCCTCCAGCTGTATCCTCTCGTTGGCGCCCTCGACCACGCGGAAATTTATCTCGCCAAGAGCGTCTACAATCTCGACTTTTTTCAGGTCGGGTATGTCGATTGCCTGGACTTCTTTGTACACAGCGGACAAAACGTCCTCCGCTGACATGCCGTATTCAATCATGAGCGCCTCGAGTTTCTTCCTCGCCATCGCGAACTTCCCGGAATATGCAAGCTCAATCATCTGCTTGACCTCGGCTGGCTTCGCCCTGCTTGAGGTCCTATACACTGTGTCGACAGTGATGTGCTTTGTCAAAAGCGCCGCGCCCTGGAGTATGTTGACCGCCTTTCTCATGTCGCCGTCGCATATGTAGGCTATTGCGTCGCGCGCCTCCTTGTCGCACTTGAGCTTCTCAGCCTCGCAAATCCTGTCAATCAACCCGAGTATGTCCTTGTTCTCCAGCTGCTTGAACCGGAAAACCGAGCACCTGGACTGGATAGGCTCTATGATTTTCGAGGAATAATTGCAGGAAAGAATGAACCTCGTGATGCCAGCGTTGACCTCCATGGTCCGCCTAAGGGCGTGCTGGGCGTCGGGGGTGAGCGAGTCCGCCTCGTCGAGGAAAATGATTTTGAACGGATGGCCCGACATGGACACCATGCGCGAGAAGTCCTTTATGTGCCCGCGGACAACGTCTATTCCGCGCTCGTCCGAGGCATTGAGTTCGAGCGTGCTCGCCTTGTAGTCGGCGCCGAACATCTCCTTTGCAAGCGCCAAAGTCGCCGTGGTCTTGCCGCACCCTGGCGGGCCCGTGAACAGGAGGTTTGGCATGTTCCTCTCCTTGACAAAAGATTTTAGCGATTCCACAATCTCCTTCTGCCCTATTATGTCCCCAAGCGTGTGCGGCCTGTATTTTTCCGTCCATGGCGAGTAGTCATCCATAATCATCAACACAAGAAAATATTTGCCTGCATTCGGTTTTCCAACGCAGGATTGCCTTATTCCAAACTGCAGGGATGCAAAAAGCCTATCGCATATTGTATAATTACTATGAAATATGCCTTTAACCCCTTCCCAACAGGGTTTCCCTTTGCCTCCAATTCTTTTAATATCTTGGTGTCAAATCATTAAAAGGCAGGCCAAGCAGGCTTTCCACTGGTTTCAATACAGTGGCAAAGAAGCAGGCATTCGCTTCCGGACCCAACGTGGCGCGTTTTGTGAAAAGGCGTATTCAAGGGTTCTGAATCATAATTTTCGGGTGGTTTTTCTGGACAATTACAAGTATCTTCCGTTCATCGCAATGGTCTACGTGCTGGCGCTCATGGCAGTTTGGGGCCTTGACATGCTCTCGTTCCGGTCAATGGGCCTGGCGGGCATCATAGTCTCGCTTGCCGGCACATTCATGTCCTTTGCCGCGCTAGAATACATGCGCAAATACTTCGGCGACAGCTCCTACCTCGTGCTCGGCCTACTTTTGCTGGTTGCGTATTTCGTGGCAATGGCTGCGTTCTCGTTCGCCATCTCTCCAGTGGCGCTTGTGGCTGCGGTGTTCATGCTGGTCCCGCCCCTTGGCATGCTTGTCAAGGCGACAAGCGGCGGCGAGAACCCCTCATCCATGCAAGCGGCCCAGGCGGAAGGCGCGAAGCCCCCGGAGGGCAATCCTTCCCAGTGAATTCCCAGTTATCCTTTGATGTGATTGATTATGCAAAACCTTGTTGAAATCGAGAAGCAAGTCCTCGAATTCTGGAAAAACCACCACGTGTACGAAAAGGTGAAGAAAGCTGGCGCGGGCAGGCCAAGGTATTACTTTTGCGACGGCCCGCCCTACGCAACAGGGCAGATTCACCCCGGGACCGCGTGGAACAAGTGCATAAAGGACTCTATATGCAGGTACAAGCGCGCCTCGGGATTCGACGTGCGGGCCCAGCCCGGGTTTGACACCCACGGCCTGCCAATCGAGGTCAAGGTCGAGCAGGCATTGAAGCTCGGCTCTAAAAAGGACATAGAAATCCTCGGAATCACGAACTTCATAGAGAAATGCAAGGCATTCGCAACCGAGCACATAGGAGTCATGTCGGGCCAGTTCCAGCGCGTTGGCGTGTGGATGGACTTCGACAAGCCGTATATCACATATTACGACGATTACATAGAGAACTCCTGGGCGACAATCAAGGTGGCGCACGAAAAGGGGCTTTTGACAAGGGGCGTTTCTGTCCTCCCATACTGCCACAGGTGCGAGACCACGCTTGCCAACTACGAATTGGAATACGGCGAGCAGGCAGACCCTTCGGTATACGTGAAGTTCAAGCTTGTGGATTCGGACGAATACCTTGTCATCTGGACGACCACCCCATGGACGCTTGTTTCGAACATGGCTGTCATGGCGCATCCCACTTTCACATATGTCAAGGCAAAGGTGGGCGACGAGACCTGGATAATAGCAAAGGACAGGCTCGACGCTGTCATGGCATTCGAGTTTGGCAAGAGCGCGGTCGTGCTTTCCGAGATGTCCGGCAAGAGGCTTGAAGGGTTGAAATACATCCATCCATTGCAGGACAAGATTGGAAAGAAGTACGAGCGCAAAGTTGTGCTATCAGACGAATACGTCACGCTTGAGGACGGTTCAGGGCTGGTGCACTGCGCGCCCGGGCACGGGCCCGAGGACTTCATAATCGGCAAGAGGTTCGACATCGAGATATACTCCCCTGTCGACACGCAGGGAAGGTTCAAGCCGGAGGCGGGCGTCTACGCGGGCATGAAGGTCCGCGACGCGAGCAAGAACGTCATCGAGGACCTTGCCGCTTGCGGCGCTCTCATACACGAGGGCAAAATCCAGCACAGGTATCCCCACTGCTGGAGGTGCAAGAATCCCCTTATCTTCATGACCACTGACCAGTGGTTCATATCAGTGTCGAAGCTGAAGGACAAGATGCTTGGCGAAATCGAGAAGGTCGCATGGCATCCCGACTTCGCAAAGACCAGATTCCGCGACTTTGTCACTGCGGCGCCGGACTGGTGCATTTCAAGGCAGAGGTACTGGGGCATCCCGCTTCCAATCTGGGTGTGCGAGACTGACCAGTCCAAGATAATCGTGCTCGGCTCGCGCACGGAACTCCCAAAGAAGGTCCCGGAGCTACACCGCCCGTTCGTGGACGAGATAGTCCTTACTGACAAGGAAGGCAACAAGTACAGGCGCGTGCCTGACATACTCGATGTCTGGTTCGACTCGGGAAACGCGGTTTGGGCGTCCATGTCCAAAGACGAGCCGCACACTTACCCTGCCGACTTCATTGTGGAGGGCAAGGACCAAACGCGCGGATGGTTCTACTCTCTTCTGGGCTCGGGCCTGGTGCTAAAGGACGCGGTGCCTTACAAGAACCTGCTCATGCACGGTTTCTTTGTCGACGAGAAGGGCGAGAAGATGTCCAAATCAGTCGGCAACTTCGTGCCGCTCGAGGAAGTCGTGGACAAGTACGGCGCCGACACTTTCAGGCTCTGGTCCCTCTCGGGCACTGTCTGGGACGACCTGAAATTCAACTGGGACGAGATAAGGGAGTCGAGCAGGTCGCTCAACATATACTACAACATGTTCGTCTTCCTCCAGAGGTTCTACGCCTTGGACACGAAGCCGGAAGACATATCCAAGCTCCAGCTTGAAATCGAGGACATGTGGATACTTTCAAGGCTCAATTCCACTGCGAAGGAGTGCATTGACGCGTATGATTCATATGAGCCGCACAAGGCGGCAAAAGCAGTGCGCGGGTTCATAGTCGAGGATTTGTCAAGGACATACCTGAAGCTCGCGAAAAAGCGCGTTTCCGAAGGCAGGTCTGCAAAGGAGGCAATGGCTGTTTTCTACCACGCCATGCTCGAGACTTGCAAGATGGCGTCGCCCACAATACCTTTCATATCCGAGCACATATACCAGGAATTCTTCAGGAAATTCGAGAAGGCGGAGTCAGTCTCGCTTTTGGGATTCGCCCAAGCGAACCCCAAGTTCATAGACGTGCCGCTTGAAAAGCATTTCGAGATTGCGATGGCTGTCGCCACTGCGTCGGTAGCCGCAAGGCAGGCGGCGAACATAAAGCTGAGGTGGCCCCTCGAAGTCGTCCATGTCGTGGCGGAGTCGGCCGAGGCGCAAATTGCGATTGAAAAGACATCGCCCATAATCGAGGCCATGTCCAATGTCGAGAAAATCGTGATTGGCATGCAGGGCCTCAAGCCCGCGTATTCCAAGAAAATCCACCACTCC
>JAKALW010000022.1 GCA_021823945.1 Microcaldota archaeon | reverse complement strand
TTCCGATCTTCGTCGTCAAGCGTGATTATGTTTCTCGGGTCGCGCTTTGACATCTTCGCAGTCCCGTCAAGACTCTTGATTGTCTTGTGGTAAGTCGCGGACGGCGCGACCATCCCGAGTTTTGCCGCGATGTCGCGGGAAAACCTGATGTGCGGGTCCTGGTCAAGCCCTACAGGAACAAGCACGTTTTTGGGCCCGCCGAAATCCTCGTGCTGCGGAAGCAGTATGTCGCCCACCTGCGTGAATGCCGCGAAATAGAGCCCGAAATCCTTCTCGCCGTAAATCGCCTCGACAGTGGCGCGAGTGGTCCTCGCGGCAACTATGTAGGCGTAATTCGTGACGCGCTTCTCGCGCGACTGGAAATATATGTATGAGTTCTTCTCGTCAAGCCCGAGCGCGAGCAGGTCGGCAATGTTCGACACCGCGTTCTCGCGCGACTTCTCCAAGGAAAGCCCGTTGTCCGCGTACGCCTCCAGGTCGGCAATGCAGTAAAAGAGCTTTGCGCCGAACCTTTGCTGGAAAAATATCATTTCCTCCGCGGTCATTTTAGTGCCGAGGTGGAAACTGCCGCTCGGCTTGATTCCCGAAAGCACAGCCACGGGGTTTTTCTTTTTCGCCGAGTCCAAAAACGCGCCCAAATCCCTGTGGGCTATGAGGAGGTTCCTGTCAGTGAAATTGCATTTGCCTATTGCTTCGCGAATCTGCGGAGTTATCTTTTCAAGCCCGAACTGGGATATGAGCCTCTCTTCAGCCGGCAGGCTCGTGCCCCACGGGTCTATCTCAATACCGCCATTTTCCGGCGTTTCCCTTTTCAGTTCAATCTTGTCCATCAAAATGCCTTTCATTACAGGAATATCGGTAAGCCTATCCGTTCAGAGCGTCAGCGCCTTTTTCGGATAGACGCTGATGCCTTTTGGGCCTATCTCCATCTCGACTATGCGGTTGTCGTGGCGCGCGCCGCGCAGCTTTATGGCCTCGATATACCTTTTCCTCGAGCCCTTCCTGTGCAGGTAGTATAGCCTGACAAAACCGTCGCACACGTCCTCAATTCCGTACGCAGTGCCTGGCACGCCCTCTGAAATGGCAACGCTGTCGTCCGAGAGTATCATGACTGTGCAGCCCCAGCCGCGTATTGTCTCGATTAACTTTGCGAACCCCATCCTGCGCTTGTCCCTGTCCTCAAAGGTGAGGGCGATTGGCGCAATGGGGTCTATGACAAGCCTTTTCACGCCAAGGAGGTTAATGAGGTCCTTGACAGTGCTCTCATTTGAGAGGAACTGGTCGACCTCGTGCATGGGGTATTCTATGAAAACGACTTTTTTCTCGCGCTCAAGCTCGAACAAGTCCCACCCGTACATGGACATGTTCTCGGCAATCCTTGCCTTCTGCTCGTCAAACGATATGAACAGGCCCGGCTCGTCATGGCTTTCCGCGCCCTCGACCAGAAACTGCATTGCAAGCGTTGTCTTGCCGCTTCCTGTCTCGCCAGAGACCGTCACAATGCTGCCTTTGGGTATGCCACCGCCCAAAATGGCGTCCATCCCCGGAATCCCGGTCTTTTCAAGTTCCCTTGAAGCGCCTGCCATAGAACATACACCTTGCTTTGCCTGCAAATTAGCCCAAGACTGGGCTCATTGCTTTTGCGCGGCCCTCTCCATGAGCGCCTTGCCAATCTTCGCCCTGTGCTCCATTTTCCTGTCAAAGTCCTTTTTCTCCTCGTCAGTGAGAACCTTGGCTATCATTGCCTGGTTGAGCTCGGCAAATGTCGCAGACACGTCCAAAAGCACGCTTTGCAGCTCTGTCACAGTCATGTTGGGCCGCACAGGCTTCAATATCTCAATCCCGATGGGGGCGTACGCGACGCAAAGCCTCGCAAGGGACCGAAAATCCGTTGTCAGGACCTTGACTTCGGCAGACGTGGACCACAAGTCGTCCGCCTTGATGGGTTCCTCTATCTCGCCGTACACGTATCTCACGCCGAACTGGTCTTTCAGCTTGGCTATGAACCCCACAAGCGAGTTTTTCAGGTTTTCCGGGTCGCTTGAGTGCATGTCGAAATACATGCTCGCGTAATACCCCCCCTGCCTCACTGTCTCGTCAATGATTTTCGTGGGTTCCTTGTCTATCAAATCGCTAATATCCGCCATTTGTTTGCACATCCGTTCATATCAGAATCTTGCTATGTTCGCTGCCTCGTTGTAATTGATTTTCTGGTCGTAAAACGCCCTGCCCACAACTGCAGCATATGCGCCCGCTTCCTTGAGCTGCCTTATGTCGTCGAGGCTTGATATCCCGCCGTTGGCGTATATGGGGACATTGGCCGTGGTCACCATCTTCTTTATGGCGTCGAAGTCCGGGCCTTCCATCATGCCGTCGCGCTCGGTTGCCGTGAATATGATGCCGCTTGTGAATTTCTCGATTTTCTTTGCGAGCTTGAAAGGGTCGAGCTTTGTGGTCTCGAGCCAGCCCTCGAGCACGACTTTCCCGTCCTTCGAGTCAATGGATATGAGAAGGCTTTCCCGAAATCCCTGCAGTTCCATGAGCAGTTCGGGGTTCTTGATTACCGAGGACCCGAGTATGATTTTCGAGCCAGTGGATACGACCCTTTCGGCGTCTGCTATGTTCCTGATGCCGCCGCCTACCTGCAATGGCACTTTCTTGGCTATCTTCTCGATTAAGTCTATGTTTACAAGTTTTCCAGCCCTGGCGCCGTCAATGTCTATGAGGTGCACGCGCTGGACTCCCTGGTTTTTCCAAGTCTCGGCAGCCTCGACCGGGTTGCTGGATATTTCGATTTTCCTGGCTTCCTCGCCCCTTTCGAGTATGACGCACTTGCCGTTCATCAATGACAATGAAGGTATTACTATCACTCCAACACACCCCAGTAAGACTAACATGCGATTTTGCTGAAACTACCTGCCTTTTTGCCTCCCCTATTGCACGGATATATTCGGGAGAAAGGCATTAATATATTATCTTGTCGAGTTTTGACAGGGAAATCCCGCTTTTTATCTCGGCAGCAATCCTTCTCCCGGTGCTCATGGGCATTTCATAGGAATACGCGCTGTAGAACGAGCCAGTTGGGAATATGTTGGTGCCGGCGACAATCCTTGCGGAAATCTCAAAAGCGTACATCTCAAGCTCGTCATTTATCACAAGCTCGACGCAGAACGGCCCGGGCATGCCGCCAAATAGCTTGTCGGCCGCCTCCGCCACGCCCTTGCCAGCCTTGAATATGTCGGAAAGCATGGATTCCCTGATAACTATGGGCTCGTTGCCTACAATCCTGAAAGTGGGGTCCACCCAGACGTCGACGGACATTGTCCTGTACAGCTCGTCCACGTTCGTCTCGACGCGCCTGTCCATGGACATGAGCTCGAGTTTGCCTTTCCCGGCCGGATAGCCTATCTTTCCAAACGGCGAGTAGAAAAAGTGCGGGTATACCCTTATCCCGACCAGGTATTCCTGGATTATTATGTCATTGCGGTCCGTGACGCGCCTGTAGAATTCCTCGGGCGTCTTGACGACTTTATAACCATAGCCGCCTTTGGCGCCTGCCGACTTGACAATGCACGGCCTGTCAATCTCGTCGGGCTTGAATATTTTTGGGATTTTGAGGCCGGCCTGGGTCATCCAGTCGAACATCAGGCTCCTGGACCTCTCGAACCTCAAACTCGCCCTGTTCCCGAAGATTGGGATTTTCATGTCCTCGGCCCTGAGTTTCGGGTATTCCACGAGCGACCCGTGGGGTATGAGGATTGCGTTTTTCGCCGCTAGGTCGTCTATCGGTATGTCCGCTATGCTGTCGACCACGATGAACTCGTCCGGCCTGGCGTTCGGGAATGCCTCGTATATTGGCAGCTTGTCCTTGGTGACAATCCCGATAGTCTTGAACCCCTCCGCCCTTGCCCCATGGAATATCTGCAAGGCGGAATGCGAGCATACTGTCGCAATCTTGATTTTTTTCTGGTCATAGCTTTCAAGAAGCTTGTGTATTTCCTGTTTTGTTATCATTTCAATCAACTTTCATCGTCCTGTTTTCCGTGAATTGGATTTTCAACTGCCATTGCCTTGTTTGCCTATGTTATTATTTTCTCCACAGCGCCTTCTTTGGCAGCCTCTGAAATCTCAATCGCAATCCTCTGCCCCATGGACACCTGCCTGCCAAAGAGGTAGCCAGTGTATGGCGTGAACCTGATGCCCGGCGAGCCGGGCTGCCTGAATGAAACGTCGAAAACCACGAAATCCTCGCCGTCCTTTTCGGACGTGATTGCGCCCTGGAGCGCGAACGGCCCGATTATCCCCGGGGCGTATTCTGACTTGCACGCCTTCACCATTTTCTCTCCCGCGGCAAGCCCGCGCTCAAGCAGGCTCTCCCTGACAGTGCAGGCAACGTGCCCGACCTCAATGTTGTTCACCCTTATCTTGTCCAGGATGTTCATCTGCTCGTTTGCAGGGAGGCGAAGGATGCCGTCAAGGTTTGTCTGCCTTCTCATGTCAGTGCCCATGAACTCCAATTCCTGGCTCAATGGCGAGTAGAAGAAATTGAAATTGTACTGCGCCCCGAGCACGAACTCCTCGATTTTCGCGCCTTCAAGCCCGTCTTTTGTCACAATGCCCTTCTTAAGGAGCTCGCCAGCCCTTTTTTTGTATTCCGAGGGAGTCGAGGCGAAGAAGAACGCGCGCTCGTAGGAACGTTTTGCCTCCGGCGCCTTGACTATCACAAGCCTGTCTATCTCGTCGGGGGACTTGAACGACATTGGAACGCGCACGCCCGCCTTTCCAAGAAGGTAATACTGGTTACGCTCCGCTGTCCTTTCCTCGGCGCGAAGAAGGTTCCTTGAGCCGAAAATTGGGACATTGAAATCGTTTTCTATCCTGTCATAGCCGACGTAGACCGAAAATGAGCGGTGCGGCACGAATACTGCCTGTGCTAAGTTGAGCGCGTCCACATTCGCCTTGTCGGCAACCTGCGCGAACTTGTCAAGCGTCATGAGCCTGTCGATGCAGCCTATTTTCTGCCCCCTGCGCATGCGGGACATGTAGAACTGCTTGTAAGTATATTCCCTTCCTTTCTGGCATACAACCAGGGTTGGCAATCCCTGCGATTTGGCGCCTTCGCATATGTCGAGCGCGGAGTGCGAGCCGAGGGTTGCCACTGTCGGGATTTTGATTTTCCTTGCCGTTTCAAGAAGCTTTTCTGATACCATATAACATTAACGGGTTTTTGCCTTTTAATCCTTTTGATTAGGGCATAATTTTTATATCCCGGAATAAGGGCTGCTGCATAATGCCAGTGCCAAAAAGCCCTGAAATCCAGGAGAGCTCGCCAGTTTTCTCAATTGCCGCTGTTTTGGCTGCCATGCTTTTCAGGTGCCGCCTTTGTCAACCAGGCTTTTCCTGTCAGCCTGCACTGCAAGCTTGCCTTCCTGGAACTGCTGGTAGAAGCTCATGACGCGCGGGACATAGTCCCTTGTCTCGTCGGGAAGCCACCCGTTCTGCATGTACCTCTCGACCCTTTTCGGGCCGGCATTGTAGCCAATGAGCGCGAGCCTGGCGTCCCCTCCGAACTGGTTTAGGAGCTGTTTGAGGTATTTTGTCCCGCCCTCGATGTTTTGCTCCGGGTTCTTTGAATCCTTGACATTCATGTCGCTTGCTGTCGCGTCCATAAGCTGCATGAGGCCCTTTGCGCCGCACCACGATTCAGCATTTGGGTTGCCGCCAGACTCCTGCGCAATCACGGCGTAAATCAGGTTCTTGTCAACTCCGTATTTGGACGACATCCTGTCGACTATGTATTTGAATTTGTTGAGCCTTTCCGCCAGGGTCTTGCCAATCGCCGAATCCGCGTCTGTGAACCCGAAAGTGAACACGCGCGCCTCTGCGGGCGAATACTTGTTTGCTATGTAGTTCAAATATGCGATGTAGTCCGGGAATCTGATGTCTTTCGTGTCAACCACTGTCTTGCCGTTCTCGTCCGTCCTTTTAATCCTCGGGAATCCCTGGCTGCGCTGGTTCTGGTATTCGTATATCTTGTCAGCCCTGGAGTAAAAATCGGCCCTGCTTGTGGCGGCGGCGAGGTAATCGAGTTCAGACTCGTTTTGCAGCCCGCCGACCATCATCTGCTTCTGTATCCTGTCGAATCTCTGCCCCATGTCAGTGTTTGGCATGTTGCCGGTCCGCACAATGCTCCTGTTATTCATGCCGAACGTGGAAACAACGACCTCTTTCGGGAAATGCGCAAGCGCAATGTAATCCAGCCTGCTGTCGATGCTGTCAATCTTCATGTTCACAGTTTGCGGGATGCTCCCGATTGTGTAGTCGGGGTCTTTTCCAATCCTGTCAATGGCTTCCTTGAACTTCTCATTCATTTTTTGCAGGTAATCAATGGTGCTTTGCGAAGACTGTTTCGGGTTTGTGTTGGCATTTAGCGCCTCCAATCCCTTCATCACGGCCGCCGTTTCTTCGTACATGGCCCTGGTGAAGGCGGCTATCCTGCTTATGCCCTCCTGCTTTGCCTCCGCGTCAGACTGCAGGACTTTTGAAACATAGTCAGAAAACGCGCTGACAAAGTCCTTTTTCGTGGTCTCGTTGAGCCTGTTGTTTTGGAATTTGTCATACGCAATTGTCATTTCCTTGTATGATTTTTGCAACTCCTGGCTTGTGAAACTGGCCGGCGCCTGCATTGGTGGCTCCGCAGGCGGCGCCATGGCGCCGAAATCCGAGCTTCCCTCTCTCCTTTTGAACATCATTGCGCCGCACCCTTGAACTCTATCCCCTGCTTTTTCATCTCCGTCTTCAAAAGCTCCACGAATTTCGGGTCCTTCGCCAATGCCCGCGCGTACATGGAGACCATGACCACGTAATCCTGCGTTTCGCCGGGCAGCATGTTTTTGGAAGACTTGTCTTCCCAGTCTATGCCTGAAATCCTGCCTTCCCTGGTCCCGCCTTTAGGCCCCGCATTGTACCCCGCCGCAAGCGAGCGCCAGTCGTCGGCGTATTTCGAGCCCTGCCCGCTGAAATATTCCTGCTCGTCCGCAAGGTGGCCGGCTGCCACGAACGGCGCATTGCTGTAGCTTGTCAGGACGTTTTTGAGGTTGAGCGTCCTCCTGCCGTTTTTTTTCACCGTCGATATCCTATCCTTGAGTCCTGGATTGTTGGTTATGGCGCTGTCTGCGGATGACGGCAATATCTGGTAAACCCCCACAGCGCCTGCCGTGGACACCATGCCCTGGGACAAGCCGGTTTCGGTTATGCCTATGGCTATCAGGTACAATGCTGTGTCAAACACCTTGTCGCCCGTGCCGTAGGGCATCCTGATGTTCAGGCTGCCCTGCTTTTCCATGAACTCGGCCGCCGACACTGCGCCTTGGACTGCCTTGGGTATCCTTTCCCATATCAGGCTGTTGAGCGTCATAGACTGCATCCCGCCTTCGGAATCGAACGGCTTCCATGCCTTGAGGTCCTCGTTGACGAAATTTTTCATCTGGCTGTCCTTGACTATCCTGGACCCTGATTTCCTGCCTGAAACAATGTCGTCCAGGTCAGCCTCGAAAAAGCCCATGTTGCGCAGGCTCTTGCGGACTACCGCTGTCTCAATGCCAGTTTGGAAAACTTCCTGCGACATGTCGAAAACCCTGCCGTATCTTGGCACCTCGACAAGCTTGCCTCTTTTCCTGACCTTGCCTGTGCCTGTCTGGACGTTCTTGCTGAAAGTCTCGGGGCTGAAAATGTCGTTTTTGGAAAGCCCCATGAGACCTGTGTCGGTCATCATCCCAAGCACTGACTTGGAAACTTCCTTTGAATAGTTTTTCTCAAGCTCTGCCATGACTTTCCCGGCTGTCTGGCTGTCAAGCGAGCTTTTCCCGGACTTGGAATTTTCAATGAGCGCGTGCAGGCTGCCTTTGAGTGCGCCCGCCTGTTTTTCATACAGCTTCATGTCCTGCGTGGCAGGTATGAGGTTAATCGCAGAGCCGAGCAGCGCCCTATATGCCTCAATCATTTCCCTGTCCTGCGAGTAATTGCCCGTGTTTTTCTCGAAATCCTCGAGCGTGACATTGAATCTCGCCTCAAACCCCGCCGCGAGCGCAAGGGTTTTTTGGAACTTTTCATATGCGAAATAATCATTTTTGATGCTGTTTGAGATTTCAAACACCGCGCCAAGGCCTGTCTTGACAATCTGGGACTTGAGGATATCCTTGGATATCCCGCCCGAAGACGGCTTTGTTTCCTCAGCCTGTGGGATTGCCGACTCTATCTCTGAAAAAGCCCTTGACATCAAATCCAGCGTCCCCACGAAACTGTAAACCTGCCCGTCCTTTGCCGTGCTTGAAAGGCTGTTTGCCATTTCCGAAGCCTCGCCTATGTCCCTGGCGCGCGTAATGTCAAGCTGTTCAATCTTCACGCCCACGTATTCAAGTATCTTTTTGCATTTTGCAAGCGTCTCGGCAAGGCTGCTGTCATTTGCCACGTACGCCCCAAGCTCTTTTTGCGCCAGGCCTATTTCTGACTTGGCATTTGCCAGCAGGCTTGCGAACTTGTCGAACTCCTGTTTTCCCGCGGGCCTGGTTTCAAGAAGGGTTTTGATGCCGGCAAGGTCCTTTGCCAGGGCGCCAAGCGTGGATTTCAGGCTTTGCGCCTTTTCATCGGCGACCTGCTTTATCATATTGAATTGCCTGTTAACTGCGGGGTTTTGGCCTATTTCAGAAATCATTTCCACACCGGGAATCGGTTTTTGCGGTTTTCGTCCCATGCATTTCCTGCCTTGCCTGCTCCAAACTCGGCATCGCGCGGCTTTTGGCTCATTGCCCAGATCCTATAACTATCCTATCAATAAATTTAAACATGCGCAGTTCAATATCCCTTGCTGGCGCTCCAAAAACTTAATGCGCGCGCCATGAAACAGCGGTGGATACATGCCTTTCAACACTGAAAAATTCATAACCGAGTCAACAGCCAAGATATCAGGCCAGGTCGGCGAAAAGCACGCGGTCATAGCGCTTTCCGGCGGGGTGGACTCTTCTGTGGCTGCGGCGATAGCCCAAAGGGCGATAGGAAACAGGCTCCACGCAGTGTTCGTGGATACGGGGCTCATGCGGCTTGACGAGGCGAAGCACGTCAAGGAAATGGTCGCAAAGGCGGGCATTGACCTGCACGTGGTGGACGCGGCGGACGAATATTTCAAGGCGCTTTCGGGCGTAGACGACCCTGAGAAAAAAAGAAAAATAATAGGCGAGAAGTTCATACGCATATTCGAGCGCGAGGCTAAAAAAAGCGGAGCGAAGGTGCTTGTCCAGGGCACGATTGCGCCCGACTGGATTGAATCGGGCGGTTCCGGCAGAGACACAATCAAGTCGCACCACAACGTCGGCGGACTGCCAAAGGACATGGGTCTTGAATTGTGCGAGCCTTTGCGCGACCTATACAAGCACGAGGTACGGATGGTTGCGCGCGCACTCAAGCTCCCGGCTGAGATTTCAGAGAGGCAGCCATTTCCCGGCCCGGGGCTTGCAGTCCGCATTGTGGGCGAGATTACACCTGAAAAGGCTGACATTGTAAGGCGCGCGTGCGCAATTGTGGAGTTTGAAATCGAGGAATCCGCGAAAAGGGGCGAGATTGAAAGGCCCTGGCAGTATTTCGCAGCGCTCCTGCCTGTGAAAACTGTGGGTGTCCGCGGCGATGAGCGCCATTACAATTACACGCTTGTAGTGCGGGCCGTGCGCTCGCTTGACGGCATGACCATCAATTTCTCCCCTCTCCCGCCGGCACTTCTGGAGCGCATGTCCACAAGGATAACAAATGAAATCCGCCATGTCGGCAGGGTCTTGTACGATGTGACAAACAAGCCTCCTGCCACGGTTGAGATGGAATAGCCGAGATTATATCTCCCTTGTTCCTTACCTTAATCCGATGATGCCATGCTGCCTGGAAAGACCACGCATAGAATGATGTTTTTTCGACCATAGTCGTCTTTTCATCGTAAAGTCGGCAAGAGAGACCGCCCGCTTCAGCGGGCGGAGTGAATTGCCGACCGACTCGCACAAATCGCCACAGCGATTTGGCGCACCAAAATGCCAGCGGCATTTTGTGTGTTACGAGATTTTTTTTCGAATGAGCGCCCCAAACCACGGACTT
>JAKALW010000021.1 GCA_021823945.1 Microcaldota archaeon | reverse complement strand
GAAAATGATTAGGATTGCCAGCACCGCCAGGTAAACAGACAGGCTGAATACGTAGATCAGCGACGGGTCCACTGCGGAAATGTCCATTTTGGGCACAAAAGAGAGCAATTCGCCCAAGCCCGACGCCCCGCTCCCGGAATTTTGCGCGGAACCCTTCGGGCCTGGGGAAGGCGGCGAATCTGTCGATAGGTAAATGTAATCCAGGTCATAGACAAGCGTATTGCCCTTGTATGGGGCTATGAGGGACAGCCTGCCGCTTGCAGCCGGGCATATCTTTCCTGCCCACATGCTGCCTTTCTTTGACAGCGGCACCGCGATATTACCCTTGTCGGTGAAGTAAGCGGCGCTTGCGGACTTGAGGTCCCCGTCATAGGCGTCGGACGCCCTGACATAATACATGTAGCATCCGCCGCCAAGCGTGAATTTGGACACCACCTCGACAGAGAGAGATGTCTGGAAAACGAAATCATAGGTCGCGTTCCGGGAAATTATTGGCACCGCCAGGAGCTTCTGCATACCATGGTACGCGGCGGTTATTACTGCGGAGTTCCCGTGCACGTAAGGCACGAAAACAAGCCCTTTTGAATTCGTAACATACTGGCTTGCAACAGTGTAATCCGGTTTTAGCGCCACGGTCGCGTTGGGGAGGGGCATGCCAAGCGTGTCAGTGACATTGACAGTGATATTGGAGTAGAAGTTCTGGACCCGGATTTCAAGCGAGCCCGAAGACGTCACGCCATGGGATGAGACGTTCTGGTACTCTGCGAACGCGCTCTTTTGCACGCCCGCGGGCAGGAAAAAAACAGCTTTCCCTCCAGCGTCTGCAACCCTCTGCGCCGTTATTGGCTGCTGCAGATAGACAGCAGCGCCGGGCAGGGGATTTCCGGCATAATCAACAACAAAGACAGTAAAATTGCTCAACCGCATTGCTATAACCAGGGCAGCGCCGCTGAAATTGCCGGATTCATTAGCCTCAAGGCTTCCGCTGCCAATGCTTTGCCCGAGATAGGACAATGAATAAGAGATATTGCCGCAAAACTGGTCGCCTGTCACCTTGTTTTCCAGATGGATGCTGGCATTGCCTCCTGAATCTGTCACCACGGAAAAAACGCCGTCAGAACATGAGGCGGCTATCTGGTTTTGGTATGACCCGCTGACAATCGCGCCCTCGACCGGATTTCCCGAAATGTCCGCGAGATGGAACGACACGTCATTGGAATATGCTGCGAACAAGGCGCCGGATGATAGGAATGCGATGAATAATGCCAAGGCGGCGCGTTTAGCAAAATGCGCGTGTGGTGCCAAAGGTAATCATCTCATTTTCTTCGCGAAAAAGCCGCCTGAAAGCGCGCCTATGGCGGGGTAAATCACAAGTGTTGCGAAAAACCTCAATTGCAATAAAGGCAGTTCAAGGTGCGGGTCCAGGCCAATCAGGCTAACCCACGCGTCAGCCTGCGCGTATGTGAGGCTGGGGAACCTTGCCAGGACGTAATTGAAGACCTGCTGGGACAAGATCATATTGAAAAGCAGGCCGACGACCGCGCCCACAAGCACCATAACAAGCGCGGAAAGTATGCCGATTTTCACGCCGTCATGCGCGCTCACCGCGTATTCGAACTTCTCCTCGGCGCGCAGGAAAGCAAGCGACAAGCCCACGCCAAAGGGGACTGTCACAAACACGAGCAGGTTGATTGCCGGGAAGCCAGCGAAAAGCCCGCCAATCATGCCGCCGAAAAATATTGGCACGATAATCTCGCCCCATTCCTCGTTTTTCACCTGGATGGAAGAACTGTGCGGGAAAAGCAGGTTTGACCCGCGGGCAAGGGCGGACTTGAAAGCGTCAAATGCAATTTTTTGCCGTGAGGATGGCCTGCGCTGCTGGGCGGCAGGCCTGGCAGGCGCATATGCAGGCGGGGCTGGGGCTGACGCCATTGCCAGCGCGCATGTCTTGCAAACCAGCTTGCCGCCGCGCTCGAACGCGTCCTTTTTGCATATTGCCTTGAAGCAGTTGGAGCAGACGCCAACCGCATCCTCATCTGGATGGTAATAACATTTCATGGTTATCTCTTCTTTTTTGGCTCAGAGTGGGCTTTGCCGCGCTTTGGAGCTGAATTTTGTCCACTGCCGCCCTGATTGACATTCTTTTTGTCAAATGCCAGGGAATGATAAATTATGTTCAACACGGGAATAAGGTAGAATGGAATCACAATGCCGACAACTGCGCCAGTGAGCAGGCGGATGGTGTTTGTGCTCTCGTAGGTGAACGGGATTAACCCCACATCTGAAAGGAGTTGGATGCCGCCGTCAAGCCCGATGGGTATTGCCGCTGCCACAAGTATCCATTTGTTGGGCATGTGCTGGGAATCCAGCTTGTACAGGAAAGGGTAGAGCATAATCCCGATAAGCATTGCCAGGTAAATCGCAATGTCCCTTGAGCAGACAGGAATCTTGTATCCCATGCTGTTGCCATTGAATATGACTTGGTGCCTACCAAGCACAAGCGTGCTTTCCACGGGCGTGCACGAATCAATGTGGAAAAACTCGTGCGGCCCGCCCCCATAAACGCAAAGGGACCTGGAGTCGAGTTGATGGCACGTTGCCGCAAAACCTGTGTACAGCGGGCCCGCCAAAGGGGAATGCGCCATGGCGAGGAGCGGAGTGGCAAAAATAAGGAAATTGAACACCAGCATTGACAGGAGCACTGCGTAATATACAGCATTGGGATGTTTCATTGGGAATCTACCTCATTTGCCAGCCTCGCGCGGCTCCCAGGGATATTCAATCCAGCCTGCCTCTGATGCGGCATAAAAATCAGGTATGAATTGCGTGCCTGGCTTAATATGCACAGTGGCAGTCAAAACCGAGACCGCGCCAGCATTGAGGATGGCTTTTTTGGCAAGAATCAGGCTCTTGCCGCTGTCTGACACGTCATCGACAATCAGGACATTTTTGCCTTTCACGCAGGCGGGGTCGAAATATGTTATGACAGGATTTTCATGGCTCTTGTCATATTCGTAGAATACCATGCTCATGCTCGTAAGGTTCCTGAAGGAGAGCCTGTCTGACAATATCCTGGCAGGGACGAACCCGCCCCTGGCAATTGCAACCATTATGTCATATTTGCACTTGGAGGTCCTGATGGACACGGCAAGGCTATCGCAAAGGGAATCGAGATTTTCCCAGCTGATTTTTGCCACTTGTTTTGCCATGAAGTTAAATCTACCTCATCCTTATAAACTTATTTATAAAGAATTATAACGGACAGGCATAGCATGCATCATTTTTGGGCCCGTAGCGCAGCCTGGATAGCGCGGCACCCTCCTAAGGTGAAGGTCGAGGGTTCAAATCCCTCCGGGCCCGTTAGACAAACCGCAGGGGGGTTTCTACTTGCCCTTCCGGGCAAGTCTGAACTTTTTGTATGGCAAAAAGTTCATCGCCCCCCTTCAGTTTAGAACATGTCGCTTTGCGACATGCTTCTGACATTTCGCCTATGGCGAAATATAGATTCCTTGATTTCATGATTCCCCCCGCAAGAAGAGTGAGTCAGTAACTAATTTAGCAAAAAGGAATCCAAAATGGCGACAACTGGAGAGATTGAGCACAGGATAAAGGCCGGCATTGCGAAAAGCGAGTCCCAGCTGCAATGTGATGCGAGAGCCCTCGCCCTGGCGCTCAAAAAAGCAGTCAAGACAACAATAATCGATTCTCAGTACCCGGCGGCATGCGCGTTCTCGGGCGGCGTCGATTCCGCAGTGATTGCCAAAGTCGCGGTGGAGCATGACCCCGATATGCTGCTTTTCTGTTTCGGCATGCCAAGCTCGAAAGACATTCCAGCAGCAAAGAGCATTGCCGCGCAGATGGGCGCTGCCGCCAACCTCCGCGTAATTGAAAAATCCGGAGACGCCTTGCTTGATGACCTTGCCAAATGCGAGGCTATTTTCGGCTCATTTGAAAAGCGCCTGATGAAGGCGGAGCTGGGCTTGTGCGTATATGAGATTGCGCAGGAAGCCGCTAAACAGGGAGTGAAATCTATCATGTTTGGCAGCGGCGCGGAAGAGCTTTTCGCCGGTTATAGCAGGCATTATGACAAATACGAGCAGGGCGAGGACATGATGCAGGTGCTCAAAGACGAGCTGATTGCGCTTCCGAAAAAGGATCTGCTTGCGACCACCAGGATATGCGCGCATTTCGGCATTGAGGCTTTGTTCCCGTTCATTGACGAGGACGTGATTTCCCTTGCTTTCGGGTGCGCGCCTGAGGCCAAGATGTATACGCGGGAGCACAAGAAGCCCCAGCTTCGCGAGGCGGCAAAGCGCCTTCGCGTTCCAAACGAGGCCGTCAGGCGCCCGAAAATCGCAATGCAATACGGCACGGGCGTGCACAAGCTGCTCCTTGACTATTTTGAGAAGACAGGAAGAAGGGAAAAGAAAGAAGAATGAGCAACCCCGTTTTTTTGGCCAAAGCTGCGGTTGAATGAACGTTTCACCGCCGGCTACGATTGAGTGCTTGTGAAAATCAGGGTCGCAGTGCTTGTCTGGGGCGGCGCGTCAGAGCCTATCCTCACCTTTATGTAGCCCCAAATTGTATCGGATGTGTCTGCGAATGCGAGCGAAGGACAAATTGTAATGGCTGATGCGCTCAAATTTTGCGCGCTGGTATTGATGCCCTGGCAGGAGCCTGTCTTGTTCTCCGCGCCGAACATCTGGAACAGCGGGGCTGAGCCTCCAATGAATGAAGAGGCGGACTTGTCCGACGTCACGGTGATGGAGACATTGACATTGCCGTCATTTCTTACCAAAAAGCCGGTCTTGCCGCCAGTTGTGTTGGCAGTCTCATTGGAACTCAGTACCACAAAACCGCCGGCAGGCGGGACTACGGGCATGAAGCTCAGGGCACTGTCATTGGAGCCAAAGGACGTATAGACAGAAATCTGGTTTGTGGACGTGATATTTATGCCAAGGGTGGCGTTCTGGTTCCAAAGCAGAATGCCGCTCACATTGACCGCATAGCCTGAGAAGTGCGGCGCATTGAACGTGAGGATGTATGTGGTATTGCTCCAGGAAACATTGGTGCAATAGCCAAGGGCCACGCAGTCCTGCCCATTCATGGCAGCGTCTTTCAGGGTGGTGAAAACACCGGGCGAATAGAGGATTGGAGGAACCGGACCAGCGGAATAGAGCCCTGACAGGTTCATTTCAATCAGGCTGCTTGAATTGAAAGTCGGGTTGAGCGCGCTGATATTGACGCTTACAAGGCCCTTGTTTATTATGACGAAATTCTCAAGGTTCGCGCCCAGGACGTCTACCGACTGGTTGGGCGGGTATGAAATTGCGCCATAGCCCAGCTTCTCCAAAGTCAGGTTCTTGATATTAGTCGGGTCCTGGACTGAAGTGAAGTCAGGTGTCCTGCCATTGAACGTGATAATGTGCGGCGTTATGTTGGATTCCACAAGCACTGGCGGGTTCACTATGCCAAAAACCGTCCTGTTGACATTGTTGACCGTGGCAGTGTAATTCCTGATTTGGTAGAAGGAGCCGGCGGCGTTGAGCGCGCCTGCCAAAGCCAGGGCAATGGCAAGGAAAGCCAGAATGGCCGCCTTGCCTGAAAGCTGGTTTGTTTTTCCCATGCCTGACCACGCACTAAATTACGGAGACGTTACCGACAGGTTTGCCGTGCTGAAGTCATAAGTCTTGGTCTGCGTGAAAAAAGCGTCGGTTGTCGGGCTGTTGAGTATGTATGCCACTTTCACCCAGTCGCCCGAGCTTGCCTGGTTGCCAAGCATTGCGCAGTTGGAGCTGTCAAGAACGTATGACTGGCCTATCAATGCCACAGTGCAGTTGGACACTATAGTCCCGTTGGACATGTAGACCACCGCCGGGGAGTTGAAGCTGAAATCCGAGGGTATGGTTTCCCTGAATGCAAAGCCGCTCTCCCCGTTGGTCTTTATCGGATAGAAAATGTACCGGTAATAATTCGAGTTCAGAGCCATGTCGGTCGTCGAAGTGAAGCCAGTAAGGCGCACTGTGTCGTTTGCCCCGCCCAGGTATATTGAATTGGGGACCTGGACGTAATCGAAAAGGATAGGGGAATTGTATTCCGCCACAGTGAGATTGATTGAATAATCCACTGCTGCATTGGAGCCGTCCACGGCCGTCTTTACAAGCAGGCATGATAAGGAGCCTGAAGAGTCGGTTGAGCCCGCGCACGCGTAGGAGCCATCCACAGTGGCATATACGCCCTTGCCTGAAAGGGCTGTGTTAGAAGGAGAGTATGCTACAGTGTTTAGCCATCTGAGCAAAAGTTTTGGAATAATCGATGATGTTTTTAGGAAAACACCGCTTTGCTGGGGACTTGTTGTGTTGGCATACGCAAAGGATACATGTCCGTTGTTTGACGCCGCGCTTGTAAGGACATTGTATGATTCAGATGGCAACAGGGCGATTACAGATGTTACAGTGCCGTCAGAACCAGTAAGAAGCGACGCATATGCCTGACCCTGGTTGGAAGAATTCACTATTGTGAAGTTAGTGGAGACGGTAGGCGACATGTCAGGCCCGAAAGACGCCAAGAGCATATTGTCAGGTTTGTAAGTGACTGAAAGCCCCGAATATTTCGACGATGACGGAGTCAGATAGGCGTCCATCAAGCCCGAGCTTGCACCGCTGGATGAAATAGAAAAAATTGAGCCTGAAGGCACGTACGCATTGTAGAGCTTTATATTCCTTGCCGCATTGGCCGCACCTACCGCGCCGCCATTGTATGCGCCTGCGCCGCCAGAGCCGCCGCCAGAGCCGCCTGGCCAGAAATAGCTGCCTGCGCCTGCTGCGCCGCCAGCCCTCCCGCTTCCGCCGCCGTTGGCGCCAATGCCACCATCGCCAGCATTCGAGCCACTGCCGCCATTTAGATTAATGCTGCCTTGCGAAAGGTAAGCTATTGTAAGCGGCATCATAACAAGCGAGCCGCCAGCCCCGCCACCTCCATTGGTCGCGCCATTGCCGCCGATAGCGCTGATTGCTCCATTAAAATTTATGCTACCTGCATAGAGCTTTATAGTGCCGCCAGAGCCACCACCGCCGCCACCTGTAGTTCCGCCCTGAGTGGGATTGCCATTGCCAGCATTGGCGCTAATAGAGCCATTGGATGTTATGTTAATGATTTTAGCATAGATGGAGACATATCCGCCACCACCGCCACCTGTACCGCCATTGTTCCCGCCCTGGCCGCCTGCATAGCCGCCACCGTTAGGATTGGAGCCTGAGCCAGGAGCGCCATTGGCCGCTATGGCGCCTGAAATGTTGGCGGCATTAGCGACATAGAACCAGACTGAACCGCCAGCGGCGGCGCTGGAATAGGCAAGTGTGATGGTTACCCCGGGGTTTATCACGAGAGAATTGAAATAATAAGTCGTGCCGCTGTCGATTGTCTGGGTAGTGTTTACCACGCAGTCGCCGCCTGTTGTGCAGCCTGTCCCCGAGAGGGCAGCAGCAAACATGGTTGGGGCCAACAAGAACATGAAAAATACAAAAAGCTGGCTCGATATTCCAAGGTTGAAATTCAAGCGTAATGACATGAAACAATAATGAGAATGAAGTATATATAAATATTCCTTGGAGGTAGCTACATATTAAAAGATCCACATAGTGGGGCATATGCGATTTTTTTGCATGTGGCAGCATGCCTGCATGCCAACAAGGCTGTAGCCCTTTGTTTCACTCCCGCGTGCTTCTGAATGCCAGCTGGATGTTTCATTCAAAACTCAGACCTGAGTTCTTGTAAAGGCCAATTTCGTTGTATTGGTTTGGGCTCAGACCTGCGTGCTCGTGAATGTCAGCGTTGCACCGCATTGGCAGGTCAGACCTGCGTACTGGTAAATGTCAATGTCGCGGTGTTTGTCTGTGGCGGGCTGTCGGAATTTATCCTGACAAGCACGTATGCCCAGATTGTGTCGGCAGTGTCCGGGTAAGCAAGGCTCGGGCACACTGTGATTGCGGACGCGCCAAGGTCCTGCATGCTCGTGTTCAAGCCAGTTCCTGCGCATGAGCCCGACTCATTTGCGCCTCCAAACATCTGGAAAAGCGGAGTGGAGCCGCCGATAAAGGCGGCAGCATTCTTGTCAGACGCTACTGTGATTGAGACATTGACGTTTCCCTGGTTTTCTACAAGGAAGCCCAACTCTCCTCCAGTTGTATTGGAAACCTCATTTGACATCAATGTGACTGAGCCTGCCGCTGGTGGAGTGACTGGCACGAATGAGAATGTGCTGTCATTCAAGCCATTTGACGTGTAGACCGCTATCTGGTTTGTGCTTGTGATGTTTATGCCCAGCGTGGCAGTGTTGTTTGTGCTTGTGCCATTGGACGCGCCGCCCAAGCCAGAATCATTCACGCCATAGCTGGAAAAGCCGGTCACATTGAAAGTCAATATGTTTGTTGAGGAGTTCCAGGTTATGCCAGTGCACCTTGGCGCGGAGCATGCAGTGCCGCTTTGGACAATTGCCGACCTGTTTGTGGCAAAGCCAGGGTAATAGTAAATCATAGGCGTGGAAGAGCCAGCATAGACGCCAGTTGTGTCAACAGTCAGGATGGCAGTTGAATTGAAAGACTGGTCAAGCGCCGACGAGTTCACTGAAATTATGCCATTGTCCATGATAATCTGCGAGTCATAGTCCTGCCCCACTGCGTTTACCGAGTATGCAGGCGGGAATTTGATTTTGCCCTTGCCTACTTTTTCAAGTGTCAGGTTCGTGACATTTGACAGGTCTGGTACTGTTGCAAAATTGGTTGTTGAACCTCCATAGGTTGAGATTACAGGCGAGTAACCAAGCGTCACAGACCTGATGCCGGTTGTGTCGGTATATCCCTGCGTGTCAGTGGCAAAACCGGCATAAGTGTAGGCCCCGTTTGACAGGTTAGTCTGGTTTGTTACGAATTCCCAGGCAGTTGAGTTGAGCTTGCGCAGGCTTGACAGGTAGAGCTGCTTCACTTCCAAGGCCGACAAGGAGCGGTTGTAAAGCCTGACCTCGTCAAGTGAGCCGTTGAAATAGAACCTGTATGAGCCGGGAGTGCCCTCGGAAATACCTATGTCAAAGCCAAAAGTGGAATTGAGGTTCTGGTTGTCAATTGAAGAGTTTGTGGTGGAATTCACAAGCGCCCCGTCAATATAGAGAAGCAGGTTGGGGCTTGAGCCGCGCGAGAGGACGCCGACCGCATTGTGCCACTGCCCGTCCCTGTAAGTCAGGGGGCTGGTAAGATAAGTGTTGACTGGGTCCTTCCTCACCTGCCAAGAGATGCTGTCATTGACAGTGAAAAGGCCATAGCCGCCGTCAGGGACACTTGCAAGCCAGCCCTTGCCCGCTATTGAGCCGTAATAGGCAGTGCCATTGTAATAATTCTCCTGCTGCTGGCTGAACTTGAACCATGCGCTCAAAGTCACGTTGCGCAGGAACATGTCAAGCCTGTCATTGTCCAGTGTCGTGATGTAGGTGCCAGAAGGCGCGCCTGAAAATACCGCATACTGCCCAAACTGGCCCTGCTGCGAGGAAATCGTGCCATTGGATGTCGCGGAATTGGAATAAAGGCTTGAATCCGAAAACTTCTGGCCCTTGTTGACTATGAAATTGTCAAAGTAAGTGGTGACTGACTGGCCGGAATCCCTGTTGCCCGTGGTTAAGAGTACATAGGTGTCGCCGGAGAAATTGGACGACACGCTGGTTGCGTAGAGTATCCATCCTGAATTGTAATAATAGCAGCTCACGTTGTTGCCCACGCGGGTTACCCTAATCTTTCCTGAAGTGTCGGCAAGGTTTAAAGAGCCGCCAAACGAGGAGCCTGCCGCCTGGTCCCATGAATAATAGCGCTTGGTGCCATCGGAAGATTTGGAATAGTAGCACAGTACTGCGTCCAGCGGGGTATTAAGGCCGAAGAATGCATTCCACTGCGTGGTGGGGGTTCCCCAGCTGCCTGCGTCAAAGTCCATCTGGATGTCATAATCCCCGGAAAGCGGGTATTTGGAAGTGACCCCGGCGTTCTGCCATGAGGCAGTGCTTGTGGTTGCCATGAGCCTGTTGACGGATATGGAGGCGGTAGGGGAGACGTTCCACCTTGAGCCTGAAATTGAAGCGGAATTGAAATTGTCGGAAAGCGCGCCCTCCTCAAAGCTCCACATGCCCGCAAGGGATGAGTCGTAAAAGGAATAGTTCGTGCCGTTCCAGCTGAAAGTGAAATTGCGCAGCTGGGTTGCCGTGTCCAGGGTTATGTTCGCAAACACGCTCGTTGCCGCAACTGCAGAGCCGTTGTTCAGGTTGCCCGCGCCAAATGCTGGGCAGGCGTGCCGGCAGTCGCCAAAATAGTTTTTCACGCCGTCCTTTGAATTGTTGTAATACAGGGATATCTCGGACGCGGAAAGCGAGCGGTTGAACAGGGCCATCTCGTCTAAACTGCCGTTGAAGTACAGCGAGCCAAAGCCGTAATCAATGCCGAACCCGAGCCTGGCGGAATTGGCAAGGCTCCTCGGCAGCTCTACAGTGGAATTCCTCACAAGCCCGTCAACGTAAAGCAATATAAGCCCGTTTTGCTGGTCGCGCACAAAAGCCAGCTGGTGCCATTGACCG
>JAKALW010000020.1 GCA_021823945.1 Microcaldota archaeon | reverse complement strand
ATTGAACTCCGGGATAATTGTCAATCTCAAGGCCTGCTTCAGGGCGGTAAAGCGCAATGACCGGGGGAAAAACCCGGCAAGCCTCGCGCTTGATTACGCCCGCATCTTTTTCTCAAGGCTCAGGATGCTTTCTGAAATGTCGGACTTGGCGCACGAACAGGCGACAGTGCTGAAAATAGTCAAGGAGGGCAGGGCGCGGTTCTGCTCTATTGTTTACCTGGAGGAGGAGTATAGCCCGGAAAGGGCGCACAATCTCATATCCTCCGCAAGGAACAATGTAGTCTCCGGAAGCGTTTCGGGCATGCCTCAAAGCCCCTATGACATCGGGCTCGCATTCATGGCAAACCTCTCGTCCATTGTGGGGACTGAGGAAGCCCTCGCAATGACCTATCTTTGCCCGCCTTCACTGCTTGACGACATCCTCAACCCTGAAAAATACGCGGCAGAGGCCTCCAAGCAGATTAGCCGCCCGCCCGCGCCCGATTACCCCTTCTAAGGCAATCTGCTTCAAATCCATTGCAAACTGATTCAGCTCCAGCTGCCCTTTTTGGTTTTCATGGCCAACACATGCAAAAACAGCAATGATTTAATAGATTCAAAGGATAGTAATTAGCGATAATCATGTCACGTGCAGCAACATTCGCAATTTTCGCGGCATTGGCGCTCCTGTTTTTCGGCTGCGCGGCAATCCAGCCCCAAGACAAGTCGAATTCAAGCTTTTTCAATGATTCTTCCGCAGTGTCCCTGAACAAATCAGCGCCCGCGCCAGTGGTGGTCTTCACTTGCCCCGACGGCACGCTTGTGACGGACTCTGGCGCGTGCGGCATGGGCGGGAATAACACCACCTATGTCTGCCCTGACGGGAGAATCGTATCCTCCATATCGGACTGCCAGACCTGCAAGACAACCTGCGACGATTCCGACCCGTGCACCACGGACATTTGCTCGAGCCAGACTAATTTCGAGTGCGTGCACGTGAAAAAAACCACGCCTGACTGCCAGATAGCAGAATCAGGCTGCGCGGGCGGCAATGTAGTGAATGGCAAGTGCGTATGCCCAAGCCCGGCAGACCTGGAAGTCAATGGCGTGTGCACCAAGTCCCTCTGCCTCATAGACTGGGGCGGGGGAAGGGTGGAGAACCTCACATCCGGGGAATGCTCGGACTCCTATTACAATGGCAGCAATGAGAGGCCATACTGCGACTTCAACCTCCAGGTGACCCACGACTGCACCATTTGCGGGTGCCAGGGCGGCGTCGCCTGCATCGACGGGCTTTGCGCCACGCAGTCGAGCAAGGACATACCTGTGGGCGCCACGCCCGTATATGAATCCGCGGACGATTACGGCATCCAGCTCACGCCCAAGCTTGTGACGCCGGACCTAAATGTTTCCTTTGTGCTTGCCGACATGAACGGCGTGCCCCTCGAGGTGTTCACCGCCATGGCGGGCGACACGATAGCCAAGAGGATAAGCACGCTTGGCTATGTCAATTTCACCCTTGCCAGGGCCAATTTCGACCTTGACCAGAAATACCAGTGGGTGGAATTCACCTTCAACAGATACACTGTCCCGTGCGTCGAGGTGAGCCCCAAGAAGTCCATGGCAATTAAGACAGGCGTCATGGCAAGCCAGGCCGAGTACCTTATCCAGTCAGCCAATTCCACATCTGTGCTTCTTCGGGAAAAGCAGGCCGCAAAGACAGTGATGCTCTCGCTCAACGAGTCTGAAATCGAGCTGACAAGCGCCAAGGGCGTCTACCTGTCGCTTTGGGGCACTTCAAATACCACCGCGTTTATCACAGTGTCCTCATCGCGGCCGTTTGACATCAGGCAAATCAATTATTAGCCCGCTTCCAATCAAGAGGCGCAGCTTTTTTTCCCACTGCCAAAGGCAGGCTCGCAAATTCATGCAAGAATCCGCATGTTCGCTCAGGTTCCAGCGCACATTTGCCTGATTGCCGCCGAAAGCCTTAATAATCCAGGAAATTAATAACGAAGAAAGTGATTATATGGTATCTCGTAAATCTGCCAGGAAGCCAGTTAAAAAAGCGGCAATGCCCGCAAAGGACGAATGCTCTTGCGACAATCATCTCCACCTGGACAAGGAAATGAAGCAGGGCTATACGGTCTTTGGCCTTCTCATCGCTGTCCTCGGACTGGTCTGGCTCGCAAACGACATCGGGTGGATGTCCGTCGGGTTTTCTGTAGGCCCAGTAGTGGTAATCATCCTCGGCCTCGCGCTGATTTTCACGTGCATTGAGGCAAGGGACTGAAAACCCCCTATTTTTATCTTTTTCTTCCCTATCTAGCACAGGTGTTAACATGAGAGTTGTATTAGTAGCCCCTATTGAAAAAAAGCAGGAGCTTGTGAAGCTTCTTGAAGCGGACCCTTACTCAAAACCCTCGTTCTCCCGGGCGGGGTACAAAGTCAAGGATGGCGCGCTGTGCGGGCTTGACAAGGACAAGATATACGTCCATTTCAGCACTGACGACGAGGGCGCGAAAAAGCTAATAGAAATAGCGAAGCCCCTCGCGGAAGCCGCGCCAAAGCCGCAGCACGACTCGTTCTGCAAGTTCATTGACGACGAGGAGGCATCTGCCCAGCAGGGATTCGGGGCAATATTCGGCTAAGCTGCCGCAAAGGCAAAAATGCGCCCCGCTTAGTTTTCCGTCGCACCCGATCCGGTAAATTCCAGTTCAATCGCGCGGCAAGGAAAGGTTTCATAAATATGGGAACTGTCCAAAACCCCTATTCGAAAAAACAGGAAAAAGGCGTACTGTCAAGCCCTCACGTCAAGCTTGGCATAATCGCCCTTGTCTTCATTTTCCTGATGTGGCTTTTCTACAATTACAGTTTCGCAGTCTATGCCGCGCTCATTGGGATGAGCGTGGTCTCGATTTTCTCTGGGCTTGTCTATATCATAATACATAAGGAAATGCCCGAGGCAAAGCCTCCAAAACTTGAGAAATATCCAACCTTGGCTGTGCTTGTCCCGTCTTTCAATTCCGGCAAGACTTTGAAAAGGGCGGTCGAGTCCATCCGCGCCATGAAGTACCCGATACCTTTCAGGGTAATTGTCATGGACGACGCGAGCACAGACGGCTCCATTGAGCAAATCCGCTCAGTCAAGGGCATCGAGGTAGTGACGCTTGGAAAAAACGCCGGCAAGGCCGCAGCGCTTAACAAGGGCATAGCGCTTTGCGACACAGACCTTGTGGCGTGCATTGACTCCGACACATACCCACCGGAAAACACGCTTATGGAGGCAGTGCCGTATTTTTACGCAAAGCCGCGCGTGGGCGCGGTGACTTTGTATATAGTGGTCGCCAACAAGGCGAAAAACCTCCTCACGCGCGTGCAGGAGATTGAATATTATTCCTCATTCGGCTTCGTGTCAAAGGTCATGGCAAAGATAAACGGGCTCATGGTGACGCCCGGCCCCATGTCGATTTACAGGCGCGACATGCTCGCAAAAATCGGCGGCTATGACGAAAAAAACATCACAGAGGACATGGAAATGGGCCTGCGGGTACAGTCAAATGGCTATGAAATCGAATGCTGCACAGACGTCCTGGTGCCGACTGAGGTACCGGAGACTTTCCAGGCTCTATACCGACAGAGGATTAGGTGGTTTAGGGGCACAATTTTCAATCTCCAGAAATACGGGCACATGATGCTAAACCCTCGCTTTGGGGATTTCGGATTCTTCTCATACCCCGCGGTGGTATTGTACGTCTGCTTCACCTGGGTGATTTTCGCAATCCTGTTCTTCAGGCTCGCCACAACCGCCCTCTCAAGCCTTTTCGAGCTCTACCTGTCCGCGTCTGTGAACTCAATCTCATTCGCGCCGAGGTTCTACGAGTCAATATACATGATAAATTCCACAATGATACTATTCGCCCTGTCGCTTGTGGTCTGGGCGTATTTCCTGCACTGCTCCGTGAAAATCGCCAAGGTCAAGCTAGGCTTTGAGCATGTGCTACCTTCCCTCTTTGTTTTAATAGTCTATCCTGCAATGATTTCATGGTTCTACGTTACAAGTCTCATAAAAGAGGCCACTGAGAGTGAATTGAAATGGTAAAATTCTCCAAAGGCGTTTATATGAAGGCCGCGTTCGGCACAGTGCTTGTGCTTTTCCTCATCATAGCCGCAATCTGGGTCATTGACACCAACCGGCAGCGCGACGTTGACTCGCGAATTGCCGAGTTGTCGGCCCAGGGCGAATCCACGCGGCTTTTCTTCCTCTATGGCCAGTATGTCCAGAACGCCGACCAGCAGAAAGTCTGCAATTACATCGATTTTGCCACGCGCCAGCAAATGGACAAGGGGTATTATCTTGTCACCCAACTCAAGGACTTCGAGGCTGCAAACCTCCTCTCTGATTACCAGACCACAAGGCAGAACTATTACCTGTCCAATGTCGAGCTTTGGATTTACACGCTCCAGCAGCAAAGGAGGTGCAATTCCTCAAACGTGGTGCCCATTGTCTTTTTCACAAATGTCAATTCTGCGTGCCCCCAGTGCTCTGTCCAGGGCGACATACTCGACCAAGTCCGCGCCACGTGCAATAACGCTCGCATAATCACCGTTGCTTCGGACACTGGGCTTGACATTGTGGACCTCATGAAGGCGCAGTACAATGTCACAACCGCCCCGACAATCCTGATTGGCGAGGACAAGAAGCTTGAAGGGTTGCAGGGCAAGGACAAGATTATCTCGTCTTTCAACTGCCAGAAAAAATGACGGCGCAGCCCGGTTAATCGTATCCGCGCCTTTTCCTGTGCCATTGCACAGGCAATTCAATCCCCTGCCAGTTTTGCCAGTTTTTTATCCGTGGCTGCTATGCCAGTGCCCGGATAGGTTACCCGGGTGCCATGCACTTTGGCGAATTTCGTCACAACGTGGGCGCTTGCCGAAGCAGGGCTTGAGATGTGCATGACCATGACGCCTTTTGTAACAAGCGCGTCCGCCACAAGCGACCTGTGGCAGCGAAACGGGTTTCCCTCTGCGCACATGATTGCGACCTTTTCTTTTTTTCCGAGAAGAATTAGCTTTTCAATACCCGCTTCGAAATCCCCGGTCTGCATGTAATCGGCATAGCCTCGGAAACTCGCGTTCCTCCAGCCCGTGTTGATGGAATCATGCCTAGCCTTTCTCAGCCCGCCAAGCTCTTCCATGTGGAGATACCCGATTTTTTGCGCACCAAGCGCCTTCCCGATTGTCTCCTTGTTGAACTGGGGATTGTGCCTTGAGCGCGGGATTGTCCTGATATCCACAAGAAGTGTGATTGCATGCCCCTGCAGCATTTTCACGAAATCCCCGAACTCACGTGTCGAATGCCCTATGGTGAATATGGCTTCCCTGCCATTTTCCACGGGCATGCACCAAGTTCAGGCGAGCTCGAAGTCTATGAAGCCCTTTTGCGGGTTGAGGTTGACAAGCCTCACCCTGACTTTCAAGCCGACTTTCATGCCCCTCTCATCGTACATGAGCCTGCCTTCCACGGGCGGGTCCAAAAGTCGGGCGTAAATGCCCTTTTCCGAGGAGCCGGTTATGAGCGCGTCGAATGTCTGCCCTATCTTGTCGGCAAGCAAGAGCGCGGCCTCGGCCTTTGTCATGAACCTTTCCGCCTTTTTGGACGCCATTTCCATCTCGGTGCACCAAGAGGCAATCTGCGCGAGCTCATGTTTCCCATACGGCGGCTTGGCGCCTTTCAATCCTGCCTTGAGAAGCCTCTGTATCACCAGGTCCACATAGCGCCTGTTCGGGGCAGTGGCATGTGTGTAGCTTGTGACTGCGAGGCAGAAATGCCCAATCGGGTTTTTCTGGTCATACATCACGTATTCGCCGGAGCCAAGGAGTTTCACAATTGTCAATGAGAGGTCTGGGAACCTCAATGGGTCGAGCATTTTCTGCTGCGACAGGAAAACTGTGAGCGCGCGCGCATTCGGCTTTTGCGGAAGGACCGTGCCCCTGCCTTTGGCGAACTCTACAATCTCGCCCCAGCTTTTGGGCGTGCGCACCACCCTTTGTATGGTCGGCGTGCCGGACCTTTCCAAAAAGCCCGACATCGTGCCGTTTGCCGCAATCATGAAATTCTCGATTATGTGCCTTGCGCGGTTTGCCTCTATGACCACTAATCCGAGGACTTTCTCGTCCTGGATAATCGGCCGAGCCTGGAGCGTCTCAAGCTCAAGCGCGCCCTGTTTCATCCTGTAGCCGCCCAAAAGCAGTGACGCCTTGTCCTGGAGCCTGATTTGCTCCACAAGCCCGGGCACAAGCCCGATAACTGGTGGCATGGCGCCTTTTCCCTCCAGCCAGTCGCCAAGGGTCTCATACACAAGCTTTGCCTTGTTCCTTACCACTGCCCTGTAAATCTCGCCCGGCCTGACTGCGCCGCTTTGCAGGACTGTGAATTCCACGACCATTGCGAGCCTGTTTTCCCCGACTGGCAGGGAGGAGAGGTCTTTTGAGAGCCTGTCAGGAAGCATTGGGAATGTCTCAATCCCCGTATAGACGGAAGTAGTATTCTCATAGGCGTGCATGTCCGCGGGCGAGCCTTTTGGCACATACGCGTCGACGTCCGCTATCGCCACCTTGACGTGTATCTCGCCATTTGAGCCTGCCTCGCAGCATTCTATCTGGTCGAGGTCCATGCTGTCAGCATTGTCGATTGACGACCAGAGCAGGTTCCGCAAATCCCGCGCCTGCCTTGCCTTGTCGGGCGCAGCCGGGTCGACTGAATTGACCTGGGCAATCACTGATTTCGGGAAATCCGCCTCAAAGCCGTATCTTTTCATGGCGTCGCGGGCAATGCTCCTAAGGTCAATGTCCCTAAACCTGTTTGCGATTCCAGAAACTTTGTTCCTGGGCGGATAGCCGCGCTCAATATCCCTTGCAGAAGGTTTCAAATCCACTTCGCCTGACTTCTGCCTAAAGTTTCCCCTGCCTTGCCTGAATTGCCCAGTATCCTGCCTTGAACCGTAAATTTGCTGCGATTGCCTGTCCATTCCTCCCTGATTATCCTGCCTTGAAATCTGGCTTGCGCCCCTTTGCCATGATGCCTGCCTTCTGTCGGTATCGCCTTGCCTTGGAGGCTGTTCCCTGTTTTCCATGTCATTTTCAGCCCTGTATCCCGTGCCATCATATGTGCGGGGCTTTTCATTGCTCTTTTCGCGCTTCTTGTCATCTGCCGGGCCCACTTCGCGGGCATAGCTTGGCAGTTTCGAATAATACCTTTCAGCAGGCCCGGTGGACCTCTCGCGCCTCAAGTTTCCTGCGGAGTCCCTAGTGAAAGTAGTGCTTCCCTTCCTCACAATGCCTGAACCCTCGCCTTGCCTGCCATTGCCTGGCGAGCCCCTGCCGCCTGAATAGCGGCCTTGCCTGCCCTGGCCAGGATAACCCGAAGAATCCCCCTGCCTGTCAAAACGGAATGGTTTTTTGTTTCTGCTATGATGTCCCATTGGTTATCATCAACTCTTAGTTCAGTTGCCCAAACCTGATTGCCTAATTATCCTATTTGCGACTCCTGATTAAAAACACTGGTGCCAGCGCAAGTTATCTGCCTGCATCCTGCTACTTGAATATCAAATATATTATTGCCGTGATTATGATGCTTGTGGCTATTGAATACTTGTGGATCATTTTCGCCTTTTCCATGTCCTGCCTGTGCGCCTCCTCGTCGGCCACGTCGCCCCTGCCGCCGCCAGACCCGGAAAAGTCGAATATCTTCCTAGCTGCGAACCCTGCGCAGAAATGGAAATAGCCCTGGTAGAACCCTTCCGATGTCAGGAACAAAGGTATGAATGCGAAGAGAAGGTACAATTTGGGCCATGCGAGGGAATCCACTGCAAGCGCGAATGCCAGAGTGACAACAAGACCGATTACAGCCATGGCATACCTTTTCCTTGTCTCCTTTTTCCCGATGTTGCACACGCCCGGAATGTATTTTCCCTGCGTGCCTTCACTTGCCATGCCAACATCCGGCATCCCTTTGCCTGGCGCGTATCCGCCAGACACGCCTTCGCTTGCCATGCCTTTTCCAGCCATGTTTTCCGCCATAGCACCGCCTCCTGATTCATAAGCTGTTACAGGCTTGCTAATCCTGCCTAGCTAATCCTGCTTTACTAATACATGACCGTTCAAGTAGTATTTATTTTTATCCTATTAACTTTTCAGTGGCAGTCAACCTTGGAAAGCTTTTAAACTGGCGGCAACAGATTTATATCGGGGAGACATGTGCTGGACGAGGCAAAACCTTTTGTAAAATGGGCAGGCGGCAAGCGGCAGCTTTTTGACGAACTTATACTGGGATTGCCTCGGTTTGAAAATTATCATGAACCTTTTCTTGGCGGCGGAGCAGTCTTTTTCGGTCTTGAAGCAAAAGAGAAAATAAAAAAGGCATATCTTAGTGACCTGAATGTTGATTTGATAAACACCTATTCGGTCATAAAAACGGATGTTTTCGGCTTAATGGCTGAACTTTCTTCTTCGCAGTATGCAAATAATGAGGCCTCGTTTTACAAAATCCGGGCGTCCAAACCTACTTCAAGAGTAGAAAGGGCTGCACGTTTCATTTACCTAAACAAAACCGCTTTTAACGGGTTGTATCGTGTAAATTCCAAGGGAGAATTCAACGTTCCTTTTGGAAGGTATTCTAATCCAAAGATATTGGACAGTGAAAACCTACTCTTAGTCCATCGCGCTCTGCAAAAGGATGAACTTTTCTGCGGCGATTTTACCCACGTCCTGAAAAATGCGCACAAGGGAGATTTCGTATATTTTGATCCGCCTTACGTCCCAATTTCCAAGACCTCTAATTTCACTAGCTACACGAAAAATAGCTTTTCAGAAAAAGACCAAGAGCGGCTTATGAAAACTTTCAAGACTCTTGATTCACGTGGCTGTTATGTCATGCTTAGCAATTCTTATTCTGATTTCATCGCAGACTTATATTCTGAATTCGAGCCTGAGACTATACTTGCAAACAGGATGATTAACTGCAAGGGCGACAAACGCGGCAAGATAAAGGAACTAGTTGTCAAGAACTGGGAGCCCAAGGTAATCCAAAGGAAGCTCGTTGAAGAAATAGTCGCAACCAACTGATTTTATGTACGTCAGAACGTCTTTGTATTCAGGCTTTTTGAACCAGTCATTCAGGACATAGGCATATTTGACTTTCAAGCCTGTAGATTCCACTAGTTTTTTGTATTGCCTTAGCTTGAAATCGCAGGTTTGGAGCTTTTCATCCACTGAGCCTGCGACAGTCTGGAATTTTATCTCCACTATGTAGAGTGTTTTATTCACCAAAACAAGAACCGCATCATCCGGCAGAAGCCTTTTGGAAATAAGCTTTCCGTACTTGACTCCCAAAGGCTCTAGGAGTTTGTCATAGAGCTTGTATTTCTTGTAAAGCCGCGCCACGTCTTTGCCCTTGAAAAGTATAGTGTCGTCTTGCACTGTGTATCCGGGCACTTTGGCAATCACAGTGGCGAAATCCGTCCTTTCCTCAAAATGAAGTCCATGTTTTTGCGGCGTCCTGCCGCCTTTCCCGCCACGAATCATGGTATTCCTATGATCCAAAAAGGTTTTATGTGGGATCCTAAGTTTGGTTCGCTTTTGAAAAATAATATCAGAACTCAAGATCTCCTTTACCTTGCGAGGTAAAGTCTCTTGAGTTCTACAACATTCGCTCCGCTCATGTTGTCAATATAATCAGAACTCAAGATCTTCATCACAATGCCAAATCGGTAAGAACTTGGCGTCAGCAAATCTAGTGTTCATCACGGATTGCCTATTTGCAAAAACAAGTTAATAAGACTGTGCGCTTATTCTGCGCTTTTCCTGCTCGTGTTATTTCCTGCGTCCTTTCTATCTATCCCTGCTTCGTGTCCGGAATGTTCGGCTTTGGGCTAATCAAACCCTCATGTTTTTTATTGCCCGGGCGCACAAGCAAGCCCAGGTGTGTGGATATGAAATTGAAATTTCCGGGTTTCCTGATGATTTTGCTAGTTTCCATGATTTCTTTGTCATTCTTGTCATCTATTGCATTCGCAGACGTGATAATGCCGGGCACGCATCCATTGAACCTCTGCGCCAAGATAACCAATCTTGACCAGTTCCAGGACATTTCGCTCATTGGCTTCATCACCGGCCCCATGATTGGCACTTACCAGACCTATGAAATAAAGCAGAATGACTGCATGTCCAAGGGCTACAAGTTCAACTCCCTTGCCATATACTGGGTCCCGACAACCTACCTTTCCCAGGTCGGGGGCATAGATTCACTCAAGACCAAGAGCACGGAACAAACCGAGCCTGGCTGCACGACCGATGCTGGCGCGCCATGCACAACAAGCGCGTATGTCTTTGACGACCCGCAGGTCCACCTGCTGGCGTCCCATGTAGAGACCTATGGCGGCAATGTGCCTGACAGCGACCCGCGCACCACCGAGACGATTGATTATTCGCTTGTGCGCGCAAGCGACGGAAGCATAACCCTTTCAGAGGAGAATGGCACAACGCCAATGCCTCCGGCGCCGCCAAACCCTTCGAACAACACGACAAATCCAAACCCCTCGCCAACGCCAAGCCGCGGGTTTTTGGAATCAATTTACTGTTCCATCATCTCCATATTCGGAGGGAAATGTTAGTTTGGATGCAAAGTGGAGCCTATCCTAGGCTCCATTTTTTCCTTATTTAGGGTAAAATCCCAGTTGGTGCGCATGTGCTGCCATGTTGCCTGAAAATCTCCA
>JAKALW010000209.1 GCA_021823945.1 Microcaldota archaeon | reverse complement strand
CTTGGCGCCAAGCAAACAGAGCCATTCGACACTATTGTGCTAAGGCTTGAAACAAACGGCTCATAGTAATAAATGGTCGGAGCAGACCCGCCGGAATACACGCCTGTCAGGTTCATTGTAAGGATGGCGGTGGAATTGAATGAAGAATCAAGCCCTGAAGAATTGACTGATATGAACCCGCTGCCCAGGACGATATTGGAATCGTAATCCTGCCCTGCCGCGTTTACAGAATGCGTCGAGGGGAACTTGATTTTTCCAGCCCCGACTTTTTCCAAAGTGAGGTTTGTCACATTGGTCAAGTCAGCAACTGTCGCGAAATTGGTGGTAGAGCCGCTATAGGTTGAAAAGACCGGATTGTAGGCAAGTGTCACAGAGCGGATGCCAGTGGTGTCAGTATAGGCCTGCGTGTCTGTGGAATAGCCCGCGTAGGAGTATGCGCCATCTGCCAGGTTTGTCTGGTTGGTGTCGAATTCCCAAGCGGTTGAATTGATTTTTCTTAGGTTGGAGAGGTAAAGCTGCTTCACTTCCGCCGCGGAAAGCGAGCGGTTGTAAATCCTGACCTCGTCTATGGAGCCGTTGAATCCCCAGGATGGCGCCACTGGCGGGGCGCCAATGCCTAAGGACATATTTGTGCCCCCTATGCTTGTTATTGGGGAAACAGCGGAGTTGTTCAATGCCCCATCCACGTACAGAAATAAGGCGCTCCCATTGAATACGGAAACGATATGGTGCCATTGATTGTTGCTTATCGGAGATGTAGTCGTCAAAATAGTAAAATTATTGGTGGAATTCCTTATGCTCCAGGAAATATTTGAGTAAGTCATGTTGTCATCGCCCAGGTAATATCCGCCGTATGGCACGCTGCCGCTCTCCTTGTGCATGATGAGGCCATTTGACTGGGAGCTGATGCCTGCCCTGTTTATCCATGCGCTTAAAGTCATCGGGCCTGTTATGTTGAGGCTCGGGCTGTTCGGGATAGAGACGTATTGCGAATTCCCATCGAAATGCCTCGCCAAGCCGTATTTGCCGGTCGTAACAGTCGAAGCAAAATTAGCGCCAGAATTGCCGTATTCGCTCAGGTCAGCAATAGTTGCCGAATTCTCGCCCAGGGCTGAATTGTTGTCCAAGTTGAGCATCAAAACCAGGGAGCCGTCATAAATCGAATAGTTGGTGCCATTCCAGCTGAACGTGAAGTTCTTCAGGGAAGTAGCAGAGGCCAGCGTGATGTTTGCAAAAACGTTCTTTGCAACTGCAGACGAGCCATTGTTCAGGTTGTCAGAGCCAAATGCCGCGCAGGTGTGCCTGCAGTCTCCAAAATAGTTTTTCAAACCGTCTTTTGAATTGTTATAATACCGGGATATCTCGGATGCGGAAAGCGAGCTGTTGAATATGGCGACCTCGTCAATCGAGCCTGCAAAGAAATTCAGGGTAGGCGAATACGCCCCAATCGTGGCGTTGTAGATGTAACGCGATACTATACCGCTGTGCGATACATTTGCCACTTGTTGACCGTTTATGTAGAGCATAATTGCGCTGCCATTATATACACCAGCAACCAGCGTCCATGTGTTGCGGTTGAAACTTTGGTACGCAACACCCTTGTAGGCGCCATTGTCATTAACCGCAAAAAGGGTCGAGTTTATGGACGAATCAAGATAAAGGGCATATTCATAGGGATACTGGCCTTTTTGGATTATTGTGTAAAAAGTATTGCTAGACGCCGCGGGATTTATCCATGCCAGTATTGAAACCGGCTGCTGTGCCCCGTAAATGTCCAAGGAAGCGCTGCTCGGCAGAAGGGCATATGCGCCGCTCCCGCTGAAGTAATATGCGCCGCCAACCTTGCCGCCCGACGCCTGCAAAGTGGCTCCGTTCACGGTGCCGCTGTTTGGGCCGAAGGCGTCATTTGCATTGGCGTCAAATGGCCAGTAGGAGACAAGGCCGGGCGGATATGCAGCAAAAACAGTTGAAAAAAGGAAAAGCGCTGCTACGATTAGAAAGTTGAATTGCGGTTTTGGCGCCATGATTGGATATATCATAAATATAATATAAACATAACTAGAAGCAGACAGAATGGATTAGGGCTTAACCATGCCGCTGTTCGTTGGATATGCAATTCCTATTTTTTCCCCAACCCTTCGATTGCGAGGCATACAGCCTTGTTCAGGGTGAATTCCATCATTTCGGGCTTTGTGCCGTTCGCGCCCGCTGAGCACACGTGCCCGCCGCCCGTCCCACCGGAATTGGCATTCTGGTTTGCGACAGAGCCGCCGCCAGCGCCGTTGGCATAGAATGAGACAGTCAGATTCGGTACCGCAGTTCCGTTTGACAGGAATGCAGTGCCAGAAAGAGCGGGGGAAGAATTCACAAGAACCAGGGACTAGCCTGTGTTAAGGCCAGGGAGAGCTGGGCAAAGATGCATGCTGAAAATCAATTTTTTCGAAGAGCGCCCCTTCGCTGATGCGAAGGACCACGGACTACAAGCATTATCGTAAACGATA
>JAKALW010000208.1 GCA_021823945.1 Microcaldota archaeon | reverse complement strand
TTGTTTATGAGCGGCAGCAATGCCTCGACTTCCTCCCTATACGCCGTCGTGATTTTGTCCACAAGGTAGAGGGCCCTTTCATTGTCCATTGAGAGCGGCTTCGCGCGCTTTGTCGTGGAGAAGGACTCGATGCTTTTCCTTACCTGGTGCGCGGGATAATCGTACTTGAAGGAGGACTGGAGTGTGAATGTCTGGACAGAAGGATACTCGCTTGAGCAATTGTTGATGTTCGTCGGCTTCAGGTTGCCCCGAAACGGCGCAGAGCCGGCGCCAAGGATGGGAAGAATTTTCACAGACGTCCTTTCCTCAAGCTCGTTCAGCCTCTCAAGGGCGATTTTAAGGAGCAGGACCGCGGAAGCGGAACCATAATTGAGCGCCGGGTCTGACCTTGCAAGGAAAACGCGCTGGTATTCCAAGTCCTTTTTGGGCCGCATATATGCGCCGACCATCGCGGCGCTTCCAAGTATGCTCTCCCTGTCCTCGAAAAGCGGAATTACGTTTAGCGATTTTGGCTCGAATTCCCCAATCCACTCCGACACTGTTATGTCCCCGGCCATTACCGGCTGTGCCGCCTTGCCGGACACGAAGTTCTGGTAATAAGAGTCAATCCTCTGGATTTCCTTGACTGAAGAAGTCATGGGAAGTATTACCTCGAAAATCGGCGGCGCGTCCTGCCCGAAAACCTTCGCGGCGTCGAAATTGCGCGGGAAGCTCTCAAGGGTCTCAAGCAGCAGCTTGCCGGACGTCTTTTGCACAGAGGGGTTCGGCACGCGAAGCGTCAGGAAAACGTCCTTGCCAAGCACGTGCGAATGGAAATACCTGTTGTATTTTGAAAAGAGCTTCTCCACAACGAAGTTGTCGACGTCCTTGCCTTCATAGTCCCACATCTGCTCCCTGCAGGCAAGGTGCGAGAAAACGTAATACGCCTCCTTGATTTCGGCTTCCCCGGACACGATTTCCGAGTCTGAGAAGAAAGGCGTCTGCACATTGTCAGGGTGCTGGGTCGACATAGTGCGCGAAACATCTACCAAGGCAAGACCTCCACAGAATTAGTTTGGAGAAGGTAATTAAAAAACAGTTGGCAGGAGCAGGAGAAACTAACAGGCGTGATAAAATATCAATAATTTATGTCCTTCATGGACGCCTTCTTTATGTATGCGTATGCGGAAGCCGCCGCGACGCAGCCCTCTGCCTCGGACGTGACGATCTGCTTGACATTGGCCATCCCGCCCGTGATATCGCCCGCGGCGAAAAAGCCGGGGACGCTTGTCTCCATCCTCTCATTGCGCCCGACAAAGCCTTCCGGCGTGAGTTGCGCGCCGACCTGTTTTGCAAGGGAGTTCAAAGGCTCGAAGCCCACGTTTATGAAAACGCCCTGCGCGGGGATTTCCGTCTTTTCCTTGGTAATCATGTCTTCGGCCACGACCGACGTCACGAACTTGTCGCCCTTGATTTCAACTGGCGCTTTGTTGAGGACGAATTCCACTTTCTTCTCCCTGAGCTGCTGGACAAGCACTGCCTCGCCCCTGAATTCGGGGCGCCTGTGCACGAGCTTCACGCTTTTGCAGTGCTCCGAAAGGAGGAGCGCGCTTGTGAGCGCGGTGTTCCCGCCGCCTATCACTATGACGTCCTTGTTCTTGAAAAACGGCGCGTCGCAAGTTGCGCAAAATGAAATGCCCTTGCCCTTGAATTCCTCTTCCCCTGGAATTTTGAGTTTCCTGTATTCCGAGCCGGTGGCGAGTATGACAGCCTTTGCCTGGTAGGCAGCTCCATTGTCCGTGGCCAGTTCAAACGCCGCGCCTGATTTTTTTATGCTAGTGACAGACTCGAATTTTTTCACGACTTTGAGGAAATCAAGCTGCCCGTCGTATTTGACCCCAAGGTCTGGGCCCTGGATTGAATCGAACCCGGGCGCGTTCTCCACGGCGGTCGTGGTGGTGATTGCGCCGCCCACAAGCTTGTGCTCGAAAACAACAGTTGAGAGGTTGTTCCTTTGCGTGTAGATAGCGGCAGTGACGCCCGCCGGGCCCGCGCCTATGACTGCGACATCGAAGTTTTCCATGGGAATCACCGTGACAATAAAGATATCTGCATTATGGCATAATAATACCAATAGTTGTTTGCCACGGATAGTTTATAATCATTAGCTATAAACTACAATAAGATGAGGCAAATGGGGCCAATGTTAGGAAAAGTTTTGCCTGGGCGGCTTTCACAGATAGGTAGCAAAATGATTAGTTCCAAGGCAGCATTCAGTAGTCATGTTGGCGTATTTCAAAAAATCCGTTTTGGCTGTCCCGGAATCCTTCATGGAATTTACAATGCCTGAAACCATGCCCAAATTGAAATTCCCAGCGCCAAAAAGTATATCAGAAGGCAGGAAGCCTATGGATTTGGAACTAACGCTTTCTATAAATGATTTCCTGATATCCGCAAGCTTAGCAGGGGGCGTGGATGCCAAAAATGCCGAACTTAGGTCAGGAACTGCAATATGCCGGTCTGCCACAATGCCGCCTG
>JAKALW010000207.1 GCA_021823945.1 Microcaldota archaeon | reverse complement strand
CAAGCCAAGCGCTGATTTTTTATCCGGGGGGGTATGGCACGCTCGACGAGCTTTTCGAGTACGCGGTCCGCATCCAGATTGGCGACATGGAAGCCGTCCCGATAGTCACGATGCACAGGCAGTTCTGGAACCCGCTGTACAAATGGGTGGAGAGGTATCCCCTTGAGATGGGGCTGATTGACCAGAAGGACACGGGCATAATCAGTATGGCAGACACACCCAAGGAGACCATCAGGATGATTAACCACGGCATAGGCAAGCAATGAGGAGCGCCCAAGGCGGATTTCCGGGCAAATGCGAGGCAAGCGGATTCAGCGCGGGAAGTGATTGGTTGGACTACGACGACGCATACGAGAAAGAGAGGATGTCCCAAACCCTGAAAAAAATCCAGGAAAAGGCAGCGAGAGGCGACAGGCTCTCCGCCTATGTCGCGTGCGCGCTCACGGGCGTGCCCAAAAGCGTATTTCCATACCATATAGAGTTCATAAACGCCGCAAGGATGCTCTTGCAGTACAGGTATGGCATGAACCCCTATTACGCGGCGCTTGACAACGAGGGAACGCTGGACGGAGTGCCTGTTGAAAAGCGCGCCGCGGCCGTTTACTACAATGACCAGCACTCAGTGGTTAGTTCAGACCTGATAGTCGCGGATTTCAGCGTACTCTCTTTTGGTGGCGGCGAGGAAGTGGAGCGCGCGAGCGCGAACGGCATACCAATCATAGGGGTTGTGGCTACAGGCGCGAAGAAAAAGGGCGAGCTGACTTATTACCTTCAAAGCGCCAAGGGCGCGCTCGACCAGAAGAAAATCCACATTGGCAATGGCGGCGCATCCATGATGCTTTACGGCGCGCCTGGAATGAAGGGCATATCCACGTATCCCGCGTATGACAGGAAAACCATGCTGTTGCAGAAAATAGAGGACATTGGCTGGCATATGGAATACAATGCGATCCGCCTGGAATTCGCTTCAAAGGCCATTGCAAAGGCGGGCGTATGGCTGCGGAAAAAATCGTGCAGGGGCAACCCGCGCTCGCTTGCGCTCAAGGAAATAGACCTCATGCTTAGGGAAGGGTTCAAGCTGGCGCCTGTTTCCGAGAAACTGGGCGCCGAGATGGAAGCGCTTGGGAAAACAGCCGACCCGGCAAATATGCTCATGGCAGGCGACGTCCAGAAAAAAATAAGGGCAATCGAAGGGAAAAAGGGCATGCTTGACGACCTGCTCGATTTCCATCCCATGAAGACGCACGCGGAGTATGAGAAATACAAGATGGCGTTCCCGGAACACGCTGTGCGCATCACCCCAAATGACGGCGGGCCCGCAAGGCACGAGAGGGTGATAACCCCTAAGTTCATGCCGCCAATCATGAGAAGGGAAGCAAAGGCAATGCAGAAGACCGCAATATGATACCTGTTCCTTATTCTACTTAGCCTGTTTGTTTATTCCCCTTTGCCGGATTATTTGTTCTTGACTGATTATTTTTTATCTGCCCGCTTTTCCCTGCCAAGCCTATTTCTTTCCTTTTGCTGATTTTCCCTTCCCCGCCCTTTCCCTGCCGCCCTCCTTTTCTGAAAGCATGCGCGAAATGTTGGCAAGCCTGTCCCTAAGCTCTATCGCGCGCTCGAAGTCGAGCTCCTCGCTCGCCTTCATCATCTGTGCCTCGAGGTCAATTGAAATTTGCTCAAGCTCCTTTCTGGGAATGTGCTTGCCCTCGTATATGGCGGTCTTTTGCTCTGTTATTTCCTTGTGTATGCTTGTGGGCACTATGTTGTGCTCCTTGTTGAACTTTTCCTGGACTTCGCGGCGCCTTTCAGTCTCCGCAATAGCCCGGTTCATGGATTCTGTCCGCGACGCCGCGTAGAGTATGACAGTGCCATTGACATTCCTTGCCGCCCTGCCCATTGTCTGGATGAGGCTCGTGTCATTGCGCAGGAAGCCCTCCTTGTCAGCGTCAAGTATGCCGATAAGCGAGACTTCGGGTATGTCAAGCCCTTCCCTAAGCAGGTTTATGCCAACAAGGCAGTCAAACTGCCCAAGCCGAAGCTGGCGTATGAGTTCTGTCCTCTGCAGGTTCTCGATTTCCGAGTGGAGGTACCTGACTTTCACGCCCTGGGCAGACATGTATTCCGACAGGTCCTCTGCCATGCGCTTTGTGAGTGTGGTGACAAGCGCGCGCTCGCCGATTCCAGTGCGCTTTTTCACTTCGGTTATTATGTCCTGGACCTGGATTTCCGCGGGCTTGACAACCACTTTTGGGTCCAAAAGCCCGGTCGGGCGCACAAGCTGTTCCACAATCTGGAAACTCGTCCCGCGCTCATAATCCGCGGGCGTGGCGGACACGAATATGACATTGTTCAGGTATTTTTCCGCCTCCTCCCACTTGAGCGGGCGGTTGTCAAATGCGGACGGCAGGCGAAAGCCATTTTCAATCAATGCGCGTTTCCTTGACCTGTCGCCCTCGTACATGGCATGGAGCTGCGGGATTGTGACGTGCGACTCGTCAACCACTATGACGGCGTCT
>JAKALW010000206.1 GCA_021823945.1 Microcaldota archaeon | reverse complement strand
AGATGATTTGATTGGAATTAAAGGAAATCGAGAAGAAAATTGAAGAGATAATGCCCATTGACTGCGGGCTCACGAGGATTGAGCCGGAAGGCCTGGACATTGTCATCTACATAAAGGACATAAACAAGTTCTACCAGAACGACCAGCTAATCAAAAGGATAGCAAGCGCAGTGAGAAAGCGCGTTTTCATCAGGTCAGACCCGACGTTTTTGACGCCCGCAGAGGATTCCATGGGCATAATCAAGAACCTGATACCAGCAGAGGCGGGCGTCACTGAAATCACATTCAACCCCGACTTTTGCGAGGTCAACATCGAGGCTTTGAAGCCAGGGCTTGTGATTGGCAAGGGCGGGCTGACTCTCCGCGCAATCATCCAAAAGACAGGCTGGGCGCCAAACGTGCTGCGCGCCCCCACAATGGACTCGAGCACAATCCGGGGCGTGAGGAAATCCCTTCTCCGCGACACTGCGGCAAGGAAAAAGTTCCTGCTCGCGCTTGGCAAGAAAATCTGCACGCCTGTCCCGAAAAGCGACTGGGTGAAGATAACCGCACTTGGCGGATACCAGGAAGTAGGCAGGTCATGCACTCTTCTCCAGACGCCAAACAGCAAGGTATTGATTGACTGCGGCATAAACCCGGACACTTCGGACAACACGCGCACGTATCCCTACCTCAATGCAATGGGGCTTGAACCGGAGCAGCTCGACGCCGTGATTCTCACGCACGCCCATCTTGACCATTCGGGCTTCATACCCTATCTTTACGCGTATGGCTATGACGGGCCAGTGTACTGCACCACGCCCACGCGCGAACTGACAATACTTCTCCAGATGGATTACATAAACGTCCTGAACAAGAACACTGACCAGGGCGCGCCATATGGCGTGAAGGACATCCAGAAACAGCTCACGCGCATGATTACGCTAGATTACTGGGACGTCATGGACATAACCCCGGAAATCAAGCTGACATATTACAACGCGGGGCACATTCTCGGCTCTGCAATCGCGCATTTGCACATTGGCGAGGGATTGCACAACCTTGTCTTCTCCGGAGACATAAAATACGGCTATTCAAAACTGTTCGACCAGTCCGTGACTTCGTTCCCGCGCTGCGAGACTTTGTTCCTGGAGAGCACATACGGCGGCAGGGACGATGTCCAGGCAAACAGGTTCGATTCGGACAAGAAGCTTTTCAGCCTCATACTTGAGACAATCAAGCGCAAGGGCAAGGTACTGATTCCGGTATTTTCAGTGGGCAGGGCGCAGGAAATCATGCTCGTTCTCGAGGAATTCATGGCAAAGAAGCCGGAATACAATTTCCCGGTCTACATCGACGGCATGATTCTTGAGGCGTCGGCAATACACACTGCCTACCCGCAGTACCTGAGGCACAACATCCAGATGAGGATTCTCTCAAACGACTCGCCTTTCGAGTCCCACATATTCGAGACTGTCAAGACTGACAGGCGAGACATTGTGGACGGCGACCCGTGCGTAATCATCGCGCCATCGGGCATGTTGTCGGGCGGCCCGTCGCTTGAATATTTCAGGATGCTTGCCGACGACCCGAAAAACACCATGCTTTTCGTGGGGTACCAGTCCGCGCTCTCAATGGGCAGGAAGCTCCAGCGCGGCCAGCGCGACTTCCCGATGCTTGGCGAGGACGGCAAGATGCAGACTGTCAAGGTCAACATGCAAATTGAGACTGTCGAGGGCTATTCCGGCCACTCCGACAGGCACCAGCTCCTGTCATTTTTGAAAAACATAAAGCCCAAGCCGGAGCGCGTATTCACGCTGCACGGCGACGAGCAGAAGTGCGACGATTTGGCAAGAACCATCAACAGGATGATGAGGATTGAGGCGCGCGCCCCAATGGACTTGGACGCAATCAGGCTGAAATGAGCAGGATTTGGGCGCGATAAGCTGAAATGAACCGGAATAAGATTAGGCTGGAATAAGCCTATTTTATCTTTTTCTCCATTTTTCCCTATTTTCCTTATTTTCCTTATTTTACCTTAGCCACTACGCTATTCTTTTTAATCCCATTCGCATAAATTAAGCCATGTCTTGTAAATCGTTTGTCACGCTCGGGATGCTGCTGTTCTTTTCTTCCGCCCTATTTTCAGCATATCCTTCCGGCCTTGTGTCATACTGGCCCTTTGATTCCAATGCCAATGACGCGGTTGGCGTGAACAATGGAACTGTTTCCGGGGCGGCGTTGAATTCTACGGGCGGCAAAGTCGGCGGCGCTTATGACTTCAAGGTAGCCCTGAATAACATCAATTTCAACCAGTCGTCTTCCCTGGATTTTGCGTCCGGGTCAAGCTTTACCTATCTCGGCTATTTCAAGTCTTCATACAACGCTACGGACCAGAGGATATTGTACAAGTTCAATGCAACCGAAGGGAGCGGCTATGCGGTTTTCCTCCAGTCCAACTGCGAACTCTGGGGTGTCACGTGGTCGGCTGCCAAATCAAACGTCACAAGGGCGTCCGGGGTCAACTACTGCGACGGCCAATGGCACCAT
>JAKALW010000205.1 GCA_021823945.1 Microcaldota archaeon | reverse complement strand
CCCCCCGCCGAGTTACAAGTTACAAATATAAATTAAGCTGGGCAATAAAAGAAAGCAAATCCTTAGGTGGGAGCCTTTTGCATCATTCCTGAACCAGGATTGCGGGATTACAGCGGGATTTGCGCAGATTGCAGCAGTATTTACAACATATCAAAGTTATATCAAAGGTGTTTTGTTTGGAACTTCCGAATTTCTATCATGGCGACTACAAAAAAATTGCCATAGTGCCAATTATTATGATACTCATTTCCCTGTATTTCATACCCCAAATCAAGATGGGCGTTGAATTCAAGGGCGGCATGCTTGTCACGCTGAAGACCCAGCACCCCATTGACACGGACGCCCTTGCCAGGGCTATAGCCAAAAACGGGATTGAAGGCGCCTCAATAAAGCAATACCAGCTCCCCATAGGCAACGAGGTCGAGATTGAGGCAGAGCTTGACCCGAAAGTGTCGCAAGCGGACCAGCTCAAAAGCGACTTTTTCAACAATGTGGACGACGTTTCAAAGCTTGAGGCGGAAGCCAGCCAGCAGGCGTCGAATTACACATCGCAGTCAGATATCAACTCAGCAAAGGCGAAATACGCCACAGCGCGCGCGAGCCTGGACGCGACAGCCAACCAGCTGTTTGAAATTGCAGGGTCCAACACCCGCGCCGAGATGTACCCGAACACTGACTCGCTCAGGAAGCTTGTAAGCGACGCCAACACTAAAGTGTCCGGCGGCTACAATGACAGGATGACAAACGCCATATCGTCAGTCGCAAGCTATGATTCCATATCCATACAGTCTATTTCCGCCACCCTGTCCGAGAAGTTCATTGAGCAGGCATTGACAGTGGTCATAATATCGGCTATTTTCACGGCAATCGTGGTCTTTTTCATATTCAGGACATTTATCCCGAGCCTGGCGGTCATGGTGGGCGCTGCCTCTGACATCACAATAGCGCTTGGCGCCATGGGGCTTTTGGGCGTGCAGTTCACGCTTGCATCGTTTGCCGCCCTCATGGTACTGATAGCTTATTCCCTTGACACTGACATACTGCTCACGACAAGGGTCATTAAGCGGACCGAAGGCCATGCGGCGGACAGGGCATTTGACGCCATGAACACGGGCATTACCATGAGCGTGACAGCGTTCATAGCATTCGCGGTCCTCTTCGTGCTTTCCGTAATGACGAACATAAGCACGTACCACGAGATTTCAACAGTTGCACTTGCGGGCCTCATAGGCGACATATTCGCCACCTGGGGCATAAACGCCGTCTTTGTGCTCTGGTATGCAGAGAAAAAGGAAAAGGAGAAGGGCGAGATAGAGAAGCGCGGCCTCTCAACCATATACAAGTGATATTCCGGCTTGGTGCTTTATTATGAAAAAAATCATTGATTTCATCTACGACAAGAGGATTGCAACCCTCCTGGTCATAGTAATACTCGCCTTGGGTCTGATATATTTCAACGGCGTGAAGTTCGGCATTGACTTCAGCGGCGGCACAAGGATTCCCATAGTGCTTGAGAAAAGCGTGAACCAGCAGACCATGGACGAGATAGTCCAAAACATCAAGACCAGGGCTGCCGTTTTCGGCCTGACCGAAGTCAAGGTCCAGGCGGTGGGCGACAGTGAAGTCTACGTTGAAGTGGCAAGCAACAACCCCAAACTCGTTTCGGACATAGAGACTTTGCTGTCAAAGCAGGGCGTGTACCAGGCAGTCGTGGACGGGAGGGAGGCGCTTCGCGGGGACGAGATATACACGGGCACCATAGGGCAGGTCAACCCGGCCCAGACAGGCTCCACCGCGGACTGGGCTGTCCAGTTCACAGTGACGCAGGAAGGCGCCGCGCAATTCTCGAAAATAGTCAAGGGCAAGCCCAACTACCCAGTATACATGTTCCTTGACAGGCCCACTGACGCGGTGATATTCGTGTCAAAGGCAGACTTGCTGAAATCGACCGCAAACGAGCTGAGGCCAGTCACGGAGGACGAGATAATGGGCGCGGCCAACGACGCGCTCAGGCTCGAGAATTCAACGCTTAAGATGTACATGCTCGAGGATTTCAATTCATACAAGGACACAATCAAGCCCATGACGAACAAGACAAAGGCCATAATTTCGGCCAATGCGTCGCAGGAAATCAGGGACGCGCTTGCAGCCAGGGGATTCACAGTCGAGAACGTGTCGGACGCGGACATGCAGCCTACATTCTCGGTAAGCCAGGACAGTGGGCAGTTCTCTGTAGTGGTCTCGAAGTGGCAGGCGATAGGCCTGCTGTCGTCGCCAAGGCTCTCGGCGCAGATAACCGACGGCGTGCCGAACTACGGATACATAATCTCGGGCAGCGTGCAGAGCACAGGCTCGCAAAAAGCCATAGACGCTGACGCTGAAGCCAAGAACATCGAATCAGTGCTCAAGGGCGGAGCGCTCCCGGTACAGATTTCGCTTGGCAGCACCACGAGCATACCCGCGCCCCTGGGCGCGGAGTTTTTGAAACTCTCGGTCATAGGCGCGCTTGCGGCAGTCATGGTAATATCCATTTTCGTCGC
>JAKALW010000204.1 GCA_021823945.1 Microcaldota archaeon | reverse complement strand
CGAGGGAATGAAAATGAGAGTGCTTTTTTTCTCAGACACGTACCTTCCCAACAGGGACGGGGTGGTAAGCGCAATGCAGGGCCTTGCCCAGGAATACGCCAGGAGGGGCATTGAGACTTTCATATTCAGCTCCGGCTCGAGAAAGGACAGGAAATCAAACGCGGACAGGCGCGTTAGGTATTTCGCCTCTGTGCCTTTCCTGCCATACCCGCAGTACAAAGTCGCGCTTTTCCCGCACGGCGCGCTCGCGCCTGCTAAAAAAATCAAGCCGGACGTGATACACTCGCACGCGCTTGCCACAATGGCGCTTGGCGCGGCATATTGCGCGCAAAGCATGGGCGTGCCTTCGGTTGCGACCTTCCACACCAAAGTCACAGACGCGACGCATTATGTGTCGAAAAACAGGCTCGTTTCAGGCGCGCTGCAGGAGTTTGGCTGGGCATACCTGAGATGGCTTCTCGGGCAATTCGACATTGTGACAGCGCCAAGCATGGAGACGTGCAAGGAACTCGAATCCCACGGCATAAAATGCGTAGCCGCGCCAAACGGCGTTGACACGAAACGCTTCTCCCCGACAGGCGCAAAGGCAAGCCTTGGCAAGGAATACGCAGCTGTCCCGAAAGTGCTTTTCGTCGGCAGGATTGTCAAGGAAAAAAACATAGGCTTCCTTTTTGAAGTGGCAAAACACATGAAAAAAAACAGGCAGGAAGCGCTTTTCGTCATAGCAGGCAAGGGCCCTGCCCTGGGCTATTTCATGGAAAAGGCAAAAGCTGACGGGCTTGAGGGCTGGTTCATGTTCAAGGGATTTGTCGGGGACTCCGGCCTGCCCGCGCTTTACAGGTCGTGCGACTGCTTTGCCCAGCCGTCAAAATTCGAGACGCAGGGCCTCTCGGTGCTCGAGGCAATGGCGTGCGGCAAGCCCGCCATAGTCGTCAAGGGCTGCGCCACTGAAGAATGCATTGAGCAGGGCAAAAACGGGTTCGCGCTTGCCGAAGACCCGAAACTGTGGGCAAGGGCAATCCAGTCCTGCGCCAGGGGAAATAGGGGCATGGCAAGACGCGCAAGGGAAACTGCGTGCGCTCACTCGCTTGAAAAGGCGGCTTCGGAAATGATTGCCATATACAGGTCCGCGCAAAAAATCCACAAGCTGAAATCCAAGTGAGGAAATTGTATACGCCTTCACCTGCCAAACCTTTCCAAATTGGGATAGATGTATACATCTTTCCTATCCAGCCCTTGAAAAATAAGCAAACTTGTATACGTCTTCCTCTATCCAACCTTTCCAAATTAAGACAGATGTATACATGTTGCCCTGCTTAGCACTCGCAGAGTCAGAAGGCCGCATGCGCCTTTCCTTCAGGTGGGCTTGATTTCCTTTATGAGGTCCTGGAACTTGCCAATCGTCACAAGCCTCAGCCTGTTCTGGTAAAGCTCCATTTTCAGGCTGATTTTCATGTCCTGTGTAGACGAGAGGGACGAGAAGAACTTCTCCATCTCGATTTCGCGCTCGAACACTATCACTGTGAGGCCCAAAGGCACAGTGCCGAAAGCCTTTGCCACCACGTCTGATTTCGAGTCGAATATGTGGACATAGACTTCCTGCCCGGCAATGAACTTTATGTCATAGTCCTCGGATTCGAGCATTGGCGAGAACCTGACTGCCGAATTGACGAATATGTCGCGCAGCTGCCTGAACATGCACAGGTACTGGGGCGGCTTGCCGGACTGCCCAGCCCATTCCGAGAGTCCGTAAAGCCCGTAATTCTCAAACACGAGCCCTGTCTTCTCAATCCTGTCCAGTATCCTTTCCAGGTTGTAGTCGCCAATTATGATGGACTTGCCATTGTGCGCGAGTTTCCTGAACGCGTTTTTGACCTCTGAGAGTTTCAGGGGCATGTATTCCCAGGAATAGTCCTTGTTGACCTGCCGGAACAGGTTCACGACTGTCTCCTGCTTTATCGGGATTTTGATGTTGGCTATAGGGGGGAAATCGGGTATGTCGAGCCCGAACATCTCCTTCTCCGGTATGCGCAGGAAGAAGGCGGCGCCGAATATTATTGCGGCGAGCGCCGCGAGGCCAAGGAAGTACGGGTCGTCCCAAAACGACTTCTGGATAACGTAGGGGAGGACTATGGACCGCGTTATGCCCTTGCCCTGGTGCGGGCCGACCGTGATTTCAAAAGTGTAATTGCCTGCGTTGAGCGGGCCCGTGCTATAATCCAGCGTGTCGGTGAGGGAATATATCTTCTCGTCTTTCCCGTTCATGCTCACGCTCGCGCTTGTCATCCTGACTTTCTCGCTCGCGCCGGAATTCACTGTGAACTGGAAATTGCCCTTGGCAAAGTCCTTTTTGGCCACTGTTATGTTTATGTCGGGTATCACAAGCACTGTCTTTGCATAGATGTTGTTTTGAGAGTCCACTATGCTAAGGAGGTAAACGCCCGGGTCCAGGTCAGGCATGTAATCGAACTGCTGTATGCCGCCCAGGTTTATGGGGTCGCGCGTAATTGAAAGGCTCGGAATCACCACGCCGTCGCTGTC
>JAKALW010000019.1 GCA_021823945.1 Microcaldota archaeon | reverse complement strand
CACAAGCCCTTCCCGCTTCAGTCTCTCGAAAAACTTGTATAACATGAAAACCAGGGCCACGATAAGCAACATGGCGGCAAGGCTGGTGGCAAAAACCGGGCCTGTGGACGAAAGCGCCGCCTGTGAGAATCCAATTGAGCAATAAGCCATTCAAACCACTAAACCAGCTTCCCAAGCCCGAATATTTCCTCTTCGCCGCCAATGGACGACGCTATGCTCCTGTATGCCGTGACAGTGATGATGACGCTGATTATGGGCGACATGACCGCATAGACCAAAAACTGCATCGCCGGGGTTATCTGCTGTATGACCGACTCGTAAAGTATCGCGGTCGCGCGGCGGACGTCTATGAAAAAGTACGCGTATTTGAGGACGTAACTCGACACCGTGGCAATCATGTTCCACGCGAACCTTGCGGGGGCCAAAACCCAGCTGTCAAACCCGTTTTTCAGGCTTGTCCAGAGGCTCCCTTGCGCCCCTGAGGGGCTATTCGGATTGTTGTAATAGCTGTTTTCCGTGTCAGTTGTGGCCTGTGTCATCTGGTTCAGGTACGCGCCATAGGCGTCTCCCTTGTTCTCGGAGCACACGTCTATGAGGTTCTGGTAGTGCTGGTAATTTATGGGCGCCGCGTTGTTGAAGATTGCCTGGTTGAACACAAGGGACATGGGATACACGAAGTAGCACGCTATCGCGAGCGCTATGAGGCTTGAGCCGAGCCTTCTTGACACCGGGAAGGCGCGAAGCGCGATTCCCGCCGGGAGGAAGAAATTCAGCATCGTATCCTTGAAAAACTGCAGTATTATTGTCTGCGCCACGAATGCCACAATCGCCATGCCCACGGCGTCGATGATTGTGATGAGCGCGTCACTGACCACGCTCAGGCCGGCGCTTGGGACCATGCTGAAGGATGTGAGCGAGATTATCAGCTCAGGCACGTATATCGACGTGCCCAGGGTTGACAGCACGCCGATTATCGCCTCGTGCCCGAGAAGGGATACGTAAATGCTCATTGACTGCGACGTCATCTGCGCAAGGTAATACTCCCCCGGCGCGAATATGCTCGGGCTGCCGGAAATCGCGTATGCTATCTGGTTGAGGAAGAGAAGGCCGCCCGCTGCGGCGCCTATTATGAAAGCCGAGAGGAGAAGCTCGTAAAGCTCGGACTTGGACCACGCCTTTACCGAGGGCATTGAGAAGCCTTCCCCGACAGCAAAGGCGAACGCGACCACGAAAACGGATATCATCAATGACAGGACAGCTATCCCAAGCCAGCCGAGGTTTGCAAAATTACTGCTGAACGCTGTGCCAACCGCGGCCTGAAGAAACGGCAATGCCTGTTCAAAAACCATACAAAACCCTTTGTCTAGTCGGCAGAAGGCAAAGAGCCAATCAAAAACCCTTTTTTCTGCTACCAGTCCTTATATCTAAATTATATTTATAAATTGGTGGGGGTTAAATCCACCCTATGGATGAAATAGCAATAGCCTGGCAAAAAAAATGGGATTCGGCAGGCGTGTTCGAGCCTGCGGTTTCATCAAAGCCGAAGTTTTACCTCACAGCCGCTTTCCCATACCCGAATTCCCCGCAGCACATTGGCCACGCGCGCACCTACACGACAACAGACATTTACGCCAGGTACAAGCGGATGAAAGGGTACAATGTCCTTTTCCCCATGGGTTTCCACGTGACAGGAACACCCATCCTCGCAATGGCCAAGAGGATTGCCCAAAAAGACCCGGACATACTCGGGGTTTTCCAGGACATTTACGGGATTTCAAATGAAACTGCCGCCACGCTCACGGACCCGATTGCGCTTGTGATGCACTTCTCAAATGAAATCGAGATGGGCATGAAGGAAATCGGGTTCTCGATTGACTGGCGCCGCAAGTTCTATTCAAACGACCCAGCTTTCAACAGGTTCATTGAATGGCAGTTCAGGCTGCTCGAGAAAAAGGGATACATAAAGAAAGGCTCGCACCCTGTCCCGTGGTGCCCGTCCGACAACAATTCGGTTTCCGCGCACGACACGAAAGGCGACGTCGATCCGACGCTTGAGGAAGTGACGCTTGTCAAGTTCCCCTGCGCTGCAGGCGGGTTCTTCATTGCGAGCACTTACCGCCCCGAAACAATTTACGGCGTGACGAACATCTGGGCAAATCCATCCGCCAAGTATTCCAAGGTGTCGTTTGGCGGCGCGGAGTATTACATCTCATCCGCGCAAGTAGAGTATTTTAAAAACCAGTTTGCCGACCTTAGGGCGCTTGGGGAGCTTGATTTCAAGGCATTGTCGGGAATGAAAGTGTCAAACCCGCTCACAGGCGCGCCATTGCCAATTGTCCCCGCCACGTTTGTCGACCCCGCGCACGGCACGGGCATTGTCATGAGCGTCCCCGCGCACGCGCCATACGACTATCTCGCGCTTCGAGATGCGAACCTTCCAGGAATAAATATGATAAATGTCATCGCCCTGGCGGGCTTTGGCGCATTCCCGGCAAAGGAAATCGCAGACCAGATGGGCGTCAAGGACCAAAACGACCCGAAAGCCGAGGAAGCCACTAAGGAGATTTACAGGAAAGAGGCGCACGAAGGCGTGATGGCAATCGGCAAGTTCAAGGGAATGAAAGTCTCAATCGCCAAGGACAAGGTGAAGGAGGACCTCATGTCGCAGGGATTCGCGCTCAAGTTCCATGAGATTGCCAATTCGCCTGTTTTTTGCAGGTGCGGCGCCCGGATTGTCGTGAAAAACGTCATTGGCCAGTGGTTCATCGACTATGGCGACCCTGAATGGAAAAAGCTCGCGCACGAATGCCTCGGCGCCATGGCAGTGCTACCTGAAAAGTCCAAAGGCGACCTGAACTACACGCTTGACTGGCTCCAGAAAAAGGCGTGCAGCCGCGCCCAGGGCCTTGGCACGAAACTGCCATTTGACCAGTCCCAGATAATCGAGTCGCTTTCGGACTCCACAATCTACATGGCGTTCTACACAATAGCGCACATAGCAAGGAAAATGCCAGTTGAAATGCTCAATGACGATTTCTTCAATTACGCGTTTTTCGGCACGCCGCTCCCATCCGGGCAAAAGCCCAACTCTGAAATGGAAGCCGCGAGAAAGGAATTCTCATACTGGTACCCGCTCGATTCAAGGCATTCGGGCGCAGACCTGATTTACAACCACCTGGCATTCTTCATATTCAACCACGTGGCGATTTTCCCGCGCGGGAATTGGCCGCGCCAGATTGTCGCAAACGGATTTGTGACAATGGACGGCAAGAAGATGTCAAAGTCCATGGGAAACATCCTGCCGCTAAGAAAAGCCATTGTCCAGTACGGCGCGGACGTTGTCCGCTTCTCCGTGGTCAATGGCGCGGAGCTGAAAGAGGACTCGGACTTTTCCCAGACTGCCGCGAATGGCGTTTCAACAAGGCTCAGGCAATTCTCGGCTCTCCTCGGCATGGCATGCAAGGAAAAGCCGGGCGCCACGGACAATTCGCTTGCGTACAGGTGGCTCATGTCCAGGCTGCACAGCCGCATTGCCCAATCGGAAAGCCTTTACGAGTCATTGTCACTGCGCGAGCTTGGGCAGGAACTCTTCTTCAACACGTCAAATGACCTGGCATGGTACATGAAAAGGTCGCAAAACCCGCGCCTAAGCGAGTTTTTCAAATTGTGGATTCCGGCAGTGGCGCCAATCATGCCGCACATCGCCGAGGAGTTCAATGTGCTTCTCAATGGCGAAAAGGCAGGCTTGGTTTCCACGTCCGCATTCCCGCAGGCTGACAAGGGCATGATTGACACCGCGCTTGAATTGATGGAAGAGCAGGTTGTGAATGCCAAGTTCGACATAGAACACATACTGGAAATACTCAAGATGCCGGGCAAGCCGAAAAGCATAACGCTCTTTGCCGCTTCCGAATGGAAATACTCTTTGAAATCCATTGTTGCAAAGGAGCGCAACCCTTCAGCTGCAATCAAGGCGGCAATGGCTGTCCCGGAATTGAAAAAGCACGGGGCCGAAGTTCCAAAAATAGTGGCATCCTACATGAAAAACATCGGCTCACTTGACTCAAGCATGCTTGGGCGCGGCAAGGAAATTGAGGCATTGAAAGACGCGTGCGCGTTCTATTCCGCGGAGTTTGGCTGTCCTGTCACATTGGCGCTTGAGGAAGAGGCAAGCCCGGAGCAGGCCGCGAAGGCGAAAAACGCAATGCCAGGGAAGGCGGCAATACTTGTCGCTGTATAGTTTCTTGGCGCGTGCCATTTGCGCAGGAAGTTTATCAATTTCCCATTCTTTTTTCCATTATTTTCCAAAGCGCAGCTGGCATTCCTGCCAGATTTCCATTTTGCCAGCGTTTTCGCTGTAACACTACATAATGGAACATTTTTAAACACACGCTAAAAATGGCAGTTTGGGCATTTTCACGTCTTCATAGATAGCTTTAAAATAAGGAATAAACCTATGATAAATATGCAGGGCACCAAGATAATAGCGCTTTTAGCACTGGCTTTATTGATTACCGCCTCTTTCGGGCAGAATGTCCCCTGCGATGTCTGCGGCAAATCGAATCTTATATTATACTCAAACCAGTCAACGGGCAGCACAATCATCAAAGTTAACGCCACTTACATAAATGTCTCGTCAACCGAGACAATCGACCCTGCCAAGTACCAGCAGGACAAGAATGCCCTGACCATCATGAACAACCAGGGCTCGCACGCAAGCGGCTATTCTTTTGCAGTATTCGATTTCCTGCCACTGGCAGGCGAAACTTTGCATTTCAAGTTTGACGATTTTGGCGATTCGGGAGTTTACGTCCCAAACTGTCAGGACGTGGCTGTTGGCCCGGACGGCATGGCCTCATGCACAATAAGCTCGGCCGACCTGGCGGGCAAGTGCAGGGTGGTCTATGCGATTTACGGAGGCAACAACAACACTAACCCAAAACTCCTGCCCGGCTCCGCATCCCTGCTCGTATGCGACATGAACAGCCTCGGCGTCAATGCCATAGGGGCTTCAATCACCACGCTTGTCTCTAACAATGTGCTGGCATGCTTCCCACTATCATTAATCCTGGGCCTGCTCCTGGCGTCAATGTATTATTCCGGCAGGAACCCGCTCTCGCTTTTCGACATAACCACCCCCAAAATGCCCAAGGGCAAGAAGGCGAAGATGCACAAGGTCACTGTTGGCACAAACCTTCTCATGGCTCTCAGGCTCAACAAGCGCCAGATAAAGGAGACCACCGCGGCGCTCCGGCTTGCTAATGCGCGCCTGGCATCGCTTCTGGCAAAGAATGCCAAAATGACCAATATGGTCAACCGGGTCATGCAAAGCAATCTTTCCGATGCAGCCAAGTCCGCGCTTCTCAGGCGCATTGCGGCGGGAAAGGTGAACGAGTCCACACTTGACATGCTTATCCGCAGGCTCATGGGCAAAATGGGATTAAGTTCCCTTAACCGCGAGCGTTACCTGGGCCAGTTGGCCGGCGTGGAAAACGAGGAACTCAGGAAAGCCCTGTTGCACTCTGCAGACCTGTCGGGAGTCCTCACGTCGCACCTTCTCACCCAGAAGCAGTATGCAAAGGCATACGGCTTTGACAAGATTGGCGGCAAGCTGGTCTACGGAGACAAGAACATACTTGGCAAAGTCCCGCTTGTCAACAAGGTCATGCTCTACACTGCCTCGGCGATAGCGTCGCGCAGGTCAGTCCATGGAATGAAAAAGGACATCCGGCGCCAGTTCGCGGTTGAAATAGCCGAGCGCATGGGCCTGAAAAACGTGCTTGGCAAGAAGGACCATTACCTTGCGGGCGTGCTCACCGGGAAGAGCCTCAACCCGTTCGAATGGGTGGCTGTAGACGGCAGGTCTTTCAAGACGCGCAAAATCGCGGACGCCAAGGACGTCAAGCTTGACATGCAGCGCAAAATCAACGATGAAGTCAAGGCTGGCAAAGATGCGCTTTTGCTTGCTGCGCTAGAACAGCTTTCTGCAAAGAGGAATTCGCTTCTTGAGGCTGAGCGGGCGAAACTTGAAGGGCAAAGGAAAGACCTTAAGTCCCAACTAGCAAGCGGAGCATTGTCCCAATCTAGCTATGAAAGGGCAGTGCGTGCCATTAATGCGCGCTTGGCTGATGAAAAACAACTGATAGCGCACATGAGGCCAGCTGACCGCGCGCGCTTCATGTCCGAGGAGAAAAACATTTTGGACGCGCAAAGGCAGGCTTACCTCTCTGCTGTTTCAGGCTCGGCCGCCTTAAAAGACCTCAAGAAAATTGACGGCGAGTTCGCCGCGCTTTACAGCCAACTCGCGGGCGCCAAAACAATCTCCGCCCAGAAGGAAGCAATGGCTGCCATAGATAAGAAGATGGACAGTTTCATGGGCAAAACCACTAGCATTGGTTCCGGGCTTGACATAGGCAAGGTAGTGCTTGGAATAGCCTCCAGTCTGCCTGGCGGCAAGCTTACAACCCGCAGTGGCGGGACAGTTGACATCGCAAAAAGCTTGAAGGTTCTTGACAATTTCCTCACTGCTTCATCTTCCAAAAACTTTGATGAAATGCTTGACATTGACAAGAAGCTCTCAAACATGCTGAAGGGCTTCTCGAACAGGTTCTCCTTCCTATTCGGCGAGGACGTCAAGACTGTCGTCACTAGTAATGCAAGAGACAGGGATATCCTTGACAAGGTGTTCAATGCCAACATGCCCAAGGCTGACAAGAAAGCCCTTGAAGCGGAAGTCAAAAAGCTCATACAGCAGCAGTATTCCGAGGCTATGTCCGGCAGGACAAAAAGCGGCATTGCGACCATGATGATGGACGAGGTCGCAATCCAGATGAAAAAGGGAATGGATTACAACAAAGCCCTCGCGGAGGCGTCCGGCAAGGTATTTGACAGGCTTAACAAGGCCCTGCCCACTGCCAAGGATTTTGCCAGCCAGGGTTTCATTTCAGGGCATGGGGCTGTGACTAATAAATATTTTAGGAGTTTAGTCTTGGACCAGTCAACGCTTAATCCCACAGAATTAGCTCTGGTTGCCCAACAAGCCAAGACAAGCAACTATTATAAGGGCCTGGTAATTGACCCGTCAAAACTTGACTCAAAGGAGTTTTCGCGCTTTACAGAACGTGCGCTGCGCAATGCTATGCTTGACCACATGTCCGACAGGATAGTGGGCATACTGGACTCGCACAAGCAGAACCTCTACAAGAGGCTTGACTCCACGCGCGAGTTCCATGCAGGCATTTACAATGGGTACAAGGACTGGTTCAACCAATATGGCAGCAAGGACGACAGGTTCAAGGGCCTGAATTTCGACCAGGCTTATTCCGAGCTTATGAAGAAGGGAATCACGGGCGGCATGACGCGCAACGGCATCTGGGTCGGGGACCTGGACATGAAGATGATGCCCTATTTCAAGGGCATGTCGGTTGGCGAGGGCGACAAGATAATCAATGGCAAAGTCTACATCAATGTGGATGGCAAGATGGAGGCGTACAAGCCATACAAGCGCGAGCATGACAGGGCGCTTGGCAAGTTAGAGGAAGAAGTTAGGCAATTCGCTGCCAAGCTTGACAATGGCGCCTTCAAGACAGACAATGAAATAAGGACTCTTAATCTGAAGGACAGGAACGGCAATGCCATCACAACGATTGCCGATTTCAATAAGCTTGCACGGACAGAGAAGCTTGCCGCTTTCACTCCTAGCAGGATTGAAATCCGCGAAAAGGCGCCGCAGATGGGAAGCAGCAATGCCCTGACAAAGCGCCTGTCGCAAATAGGCCTGTTCGCAGAGTCGGTGATGATTGGCGGCATTGCCAACAAGAGCAGGCAAATGCAGGAATCCTTTGCCACCCAGGCCGCAAACAGGGTCATACTCAGGCAGTACAAGGACAATTTTGATGCCGGCATGTACCTGCCAAGGGCGGACTTTAACCTGAAATCTGAAACAGGCAAAGGGTTTATCACAAAAGGCGTGGACGCGCACGTGCTGCTTGAGGGCTTGAAGGACAAGATCGCGCAGACTGATGAAAAGAAACTTGCCCGAGATTTGGTCAAACTGCAGGCAGACTACAGCACCGCGGCAAATCCGCAGGACAAGGCCAAGTATGAGAAACTGTTGAATGAAAAACGGGAGCAAATACACCAATACAACCGCGCTTACGATGACCTGAGGACAGTCCAAAAAGAAATCAAGAACACCTCATATTACGACGACTTCCTCGCATCGCGCAAGATGGGCAGGCAATTCTCGTCATTTTACAACGTGTTTGAAGCGAGCCAGATGCGTGACCCGAGGTTTGGCTCGTCAAGCTACGGCATGTACCAGATGCTTGCCACTGGCTATCATACCGGGCAGGGCATGTACGAGAACCCGAACATCATACTTGGGCACAATCTCCTGCCCGGCGACTTCATAAACAAGATGTCATTGAAAGTCACAATGCCACTCACCAAAATATTCGCCCAGCACACGAGGCCGTTCTTCTCGCTAGCTGTTGGCTATCCAGTGGTTTCCGACATGGCGCAGGCAAGGAAGCCGGCTTATGGCGAGGCAGTGCGTTCGCTTTTTACTCCCTGGGAATCATTTGACAGGCTGAGCCGCTATACAACGCCCAGGATGAGGAAATGGTCCGAGTTTGACACTGAAGAGGGGTTCAGCCTCTGGGACAGGTCAATTGGCGGCTCCAAATTCAAGTTCCCCCTCCCAGTCACTTTCCAGGCGTTCCAGGGGAAATATGGCGACGAATCCGAGAAAAAATCCCGCAGGCTTACGAAGGACTACGAGGCGGATTATGGCAAGGACATCCAGAACAAGGATGCGCCATGGACAAAATGGTTCTTCGAGCCGGGGTACTATTCATACATAAACAGGACAGGGCACACTTACTTCCAGTCCGGAGGCTCCATGAGGCACTTTGAAATGTTCAAGGGCCATTACCAGAATGTCAACAAGCTTGGCCCGCCTGGCATGTTTGTCAAGGACTTTGAGACTGACGCTGACCATATGCACCCGCGCATAGCTGGCACTTTGGCCGCAAACAAGGAACTCTCAGTTTATGGCAACTTGTATTACAAAAACGAGAATGCAAACCTGAACAAGGACATGACTGCAGACATATGGAGGCGCGAGAACCTGGGCGAGACATTCCTTGCCAGGCGCGAGCATGAGCTTGCCGGCTTTGGCATGCGCGGCAGGTTCAGGCCAATTGCGTTCGCAGTCCCATTGCTATGGCCGGTCTTTGCCGCCAGGGACGCTTATGACCACGCAAAGAGCGAGGTCGAGGATGACACCACTGGCAAGAAGACAATGGCGGGCGTGCTCGGGCGGAAGGCCGGCAAGACAGCCCTTGCCGTGGCAAGCCTGCCTGTGGCGCATGTTGGCATTGTGGCAAAGCCGATAGCCGACATAGTCACCAAGGGCACCCACAAGAAATACATGGACAGGACACAGACGCACTGCGGGAATTGCGGCACTGTGTTGCCCAAAGGCACGGCAACCTGCCCCAAATGCGGTTATCGCCAGGTTTAATCGGAGTTTTATCCATGCAATCAAAACTAATTTTTGGGCTTGCGCTGCCTCAGCAGTTCCGCTCGCTCAAAGGCATTTCCAGGATAGCCCTGGTCTTGGCAATACTCGCCATTCCTTTCCTTTTCTTTGGCTGCGTCCAGGGCACGCCCGGGCAGAACAATAATGTGGATTTCAACCTGACGAACATAACTCGCATATGCGCGGACTCGAACCAGACGCCATGCGTTGTGTTCAAGTGCCAAAACGATACCGGGATTTTGGGCCTTTTCCCGAACCTCCACTATGGCAACTGCTCCTTTGCCAGGGTCAATTACACGTCATTCCAAAAAACAATCAATAATTCGACTGACGGCACGTACCCAATGCTTTTCATGGTCGGGCAGGGGCCAAACCTGACGCAGTTCAATAATGCCAACAAGCTTTGCAACAACTCGCTTACCCTTTCCGTTACATGGCTAAATGGCAATTCTACAAGCCCGCCAACACTCGCGTCGAAATCCGAGGCAGTCTGCCTTTTGCAGCAGAACTTCATCCCTGCCTACCTGTATAACGCCCCTGCCAGCCAGGCTATCAACATATCCGCCACAGGCGCGATAGCCAAGGTACTCGATGGCGAAGGGCCTGCCATTGTTTCGACCGAAGTTGAGGCGTCCTATCTTGACAGGTCAGATGTGGGGCAGCAGCTCCTTGCAATCAAGTCCAATTGCACAAAGTGCCTGACAATGCTTGCCGCGCGCAGGCTGGACAACAAGACAATTGATTATTTCCTTAATTCTTCCCTCAATCCTGTTTTGTCAAGGGACGTGGACATTGTTGGCCAGGGCATAATCCTCAATAATTATTCCGGCGGGTGCGACCTTCAGAACGCGATTTGGGAAAACATAAATTTCGCCAAATACATCCGCCAGACCTATGGCAAGCCCACGCTTTGGTATTTCTTTGCCGCAAGCCCGGGAAAATCCGACGACGGGCTGTGCACGTATTCGGACCAGGACGTGGCGAAGGCGTTCGCCAAGGTTTTCGAGCTTAGGCAGGTCCTGGCCGACAATGGCATCATTGGCATTTCATATTACAGCCTTGACTCCCAGCCGCGCCCATGCACCGCGCAGGCATGCGATTACTCGCTTTATTCCGGCGGGTCGCAAAAACAGCCTGAGATAAACGGCTGGTTTGGCTCGTGCCAGGAATACGTGGTCCCTAGCATGAACACATTTGCCGGCTTTGCGGCAAATGGAAGCGCTGAGAGGCAGTGCGGCTTTCTGAGGAACATGGCTTATATAGAGAATAACAAGCAGACGAGCACAACTGACGACATACCTTCCACTCCAATCTCGCCTGTTTCATTGCAATACCAGTGCCCATAGGCTTGGGGCTTGCTGCGCGATATATGTCACCATAACCGGTTTTTCACATGCTAGGAGTCCGCACAACACTGAACCACGCGCAAAGGCTCAAAATGTATATTGTTTCAAAAAATGCCGCAGTTCATGGCGCAAAGCCCAAAAGTTGGGCAATTA
>JAKALW010000018.1 GCA_021823945.1 Microcaldota archaeon | reverse complement strand
TGCTTATGTTAGCCAGCATGTAGGACGTAGCGCTCGTGGCATTGATTGTCCCCAAATCCGTAGTTTGCCCGTCTGCCACTGCCACGCTGTTGATGAATGTCGGGATTATGCCGCCCGTTGCCGCGGCTGGCTGGATGAAAACGTTGAAGTCCGTGGCCGGCGAGAGTCCGCGGACATCGAACGTGCCGTCTGGCTGCGTGTTCACGAATCCGAACGATTGCGCGGACTGGGAGAACGCGTTCACGAACGCGAACTGCACAGGGTTGCCGTTCGAGTCCACCAGCTTGCCCTTTATGCTGCCGCCAGAGGACAGGGTGAAGTTTCGGGAATATGCAGCCCCTGAGCTGTTCACAAATACTGCCGCCTGTTGCGAGGCATAGCTGCTGCCCCAGGGCGGCTGGACCGCCAATATGTATGTGGAGCCCGGGGAAAGGCGCAGGACATAGTTGCCGCCCTCGTCTGTCTGGCCATAGCCCGAAGGCCCGTTTCCGGGGCCTCCATTCTGCGAAGGCACGAAGGCGCTTATGAACGCGTCCGAGACATTGTTGCCATTGCTGTCATTGACATGCCCCGAGAGCGTGGCGGCCTGGGGCATTGCCACGTCGAGGGTTGTCGGGCCAGCGATTTCCATGGAGCCGTTTATGTAAGTCGAGCAGTTGTAGCCCGGGCCAAATGGAAGTTCCACGCGCATTGTGTAGTTGCCTCCCATGAGCCCGCGCGCTTGGTAATTTCCTAAGCTGTCAGTCATGGCAAAGGCGAAGCTGCCGGGATTCATTGTGCCTAACATCTGTTCAGGCCCGGAATTGCCAGTGCCGCTGTTCTTGAACAGCATTACCGGAGCGTACTGGACTATAGTCCCATTGCAGGTGACGCTCCCGTTAACCATGTTGCCCTGCACAAGGGTTATGTTGACCAATGCGCCTGTATCGCCCAGATACACTGAAGTTATGCCGCTTGAATACGGCGAATTGGGGTCTGGATTGGCTTGCACCTGATAGGTGGCGTTGCCTGCCAGTCCGGCGATGGAGAAGTGGCCGCTTCCGTCTGTAAAGCCAAAGCCCATGTCGCTTGGCATTCCGGGCGTATTGGTCTGCGGAAACGCGTTCACGCCTACATTTGGCACTCCGGTGCCGTTGTAGAGCACGTAGCCGGTGATTCTTGCACCCTGCCGCAGCGTGATATTGCCGAAGTTGACTATGCTGCCAGAGGTGACATTCACCCCTCCCCCGTTTTGCTGGCCGCTCTGGTACGTTGAATAGCCTCCCTCTTCGGGCGGGTTGACCTGCACGTCATAAGAGCCGGGCGTTGCGGAAAGATTGAAACATCCGCTCCCATCGGTGATGCCTCCTGCCCAGCCGCCATTGGGCGTTGGGGAATAGAGATTGACCTGCGCGTTTGGCAGGGCCACTGTGCCGTTGGAGGTGTTGCCCAGCACGCAGCCAATCACATAGCCTACAAGCGAGAGGTTGAAGTCCCTCTCTACCGCGCTGAAATTGCCAAGGGTTATCTCCTGGTCTGGCCCAAGCTGGACCTGGCCGTATATGCTGCCCTGCTGGGGCATGACATTGAGCATGTAGCCTCCGGCTGACAGCCCGGTAATATTGTACGACCCGTTTTGGTTGGTGATGGCCTGGCCGCCGCAAAAGCCGCTTCCCGTGCTTCCCGGACCTCCACTTCCCTCGCTTGAGCCTGCGAACAGGTTCACACCTGAAAGCGCGGTCCCGTTGATGCCGCTCACGCGGCCGTAAATTGAGGCATTGCCCCCGCAGCTTTGCGGCCCGCCTACGCCCCGTGACAGCGAGAGGTTGAAGCCGGTAACGTTGGTGGCATTGACCGTGATGTTGAACATTGACCACATGAAAGGCGCAAGCTCGGCTTCGGAATTGCCCCCGCCGCCCGCGCCCACTGTGTATGAGCCGTTCGCCAGGCAGCTGATGTTGAACGCGCCAGTGGTGGAGTTCGAGATGCCCCCGTTGCCCGACTGGTTCTGCTGCAAAGGCTGGAAGTTTATGTTGAGAGTCTCATTGACTATTGGCAGGCCTGTTGAGCTGTCTATTACATAGCCGCTTACCCACTCGCCCGCGCCGGGCTGGCACTGCCCGCCCATGCTTGACTGGAGTGTGAGGTTCATCTCTGTGAAGATGTAATTGTTGTCATTCAGGTTCAGGTTGTTGAGGCTGGGGCTTGAAAAGTTTCCGAACTGCCCCATGCCCCTTGCCTGGACAGTGTAGTTGCCTGGCCAGGCGAGGTTAAGGAATTCATAGTAGCCAGTGGCATTGTTGGTCAGCATCCAGTTGCCTGCAGGGCCGGCAAGGGTGACATTTGCGGATGCTGTGGCGTTCTGGTAAAACACGTAACCCGAGATGGAGCCGTTCGTGCCGTTTGCGGGCGGCTGGCCCTGCTGGCTGAACGAGAGGTTCTGCGGGACCTCGTAGTTGCTGGTGTTGAGGAAAACTACATATTGCGGTGTATATGTTGTGTTATTTATCGGGCTTTGCGCGCTTATGTTATAGTGTATTCCCGCATCAGAATAATTAAGCGATGAAAAATTATAGAAGCCGCCGCCATCTGACTGGACAGTCTGGTAGGCGGGGTAGCTGATTATGACAGTGGCATTGGAAATCGTGCTGTTGTCAGATGCAAGCACAAAGCCGTATATTGAGCCGTTCGTGCAGTTTGGCTGCCCCGGGCCGCTGCCTAAAGTAAGGTTCTGGGTCATGTCCGGGAAACTGCTTATCAGGTAAACAGTCTGCGTAGGTGTCAAGATGGAATGATTCAGAGGATTTTGCGCGGTCAGGTTGTATGTAATGCCGCCATCTGTGTAGTTCAGGCCCGAGAAGTTGTAATATCCGCCCAGGTTGGACAAGGCAGTGAGGTTGAATTCGCTGCCGTTTATGTTCGCATTGAGGAAGACCGCGGCATTTGGAACAGTACTGTTGTTTGCAAGCAGCACGTAGCCTGAAATCGTGCCATTGCTGCCATCCGCATTTGCCATTCCAGCGAGCGCGAAAACAACCAGGACTAATATAACACTAGACCAACGCATGCCACTCCCCTCCCAATGAAAACGATACTACAGTTGCTTGACACGAAGCATTGAAGGAGCAATACTATATAAATCTTTCACTAAGATATAGAAAATTTAACCTTGTGGGACATACAAAACCAAAAATTTGGTTTTCGACGCTAAAAACGGGCTTTAAATTCCAATGGAACATGCAAAGAACATATGGAAAAATTAGGAACATGTATAAAAACCATTATCAAATCATTTAAACGCGCGCCTGCGGGCTGGCGCATTCAGGCATGGCGTATCCAAACCTGGAAAATCTGCTTATACTTACTATAACTATAATATCATTGAATTCCTATAAAATCCATAGTAGGACACTAAAATGGTGATTTTATGGCTAATGCGAACATCGAACTATCCGGGTACACGGGCGACGTGGTATGATGATTAGGCTTGGCTATGCGAAAACCAAGACCGAGGCAATCAGGCTAGCGCTTTACCAGTTCGACCAGGAGCACAAGCTGACCGAGGAACAGGCCTTCTCCGGCCTGGCTGGCAAGATACTTGAGGGAGTCAATTCTGGCAAGGTTAAAACCAGGAAATTCAAATCAAGCGAGCTGGACAGAAATGGAATTTGAGTCCAACCCGGTTTTAGACAAGGACATCAAGAAGCTCGATAAGCATGAACCGAAATTGCTGAAACGCCTTCTGGATGCGATACAGAAGCAGCCAGAAATGGGAAAGCCGCTGGAGCACTGCGCCAATGTGTTCTCCAAGCGGACAGTGCATCGCAGGCTGGTTTGGCAGGTGAAAAGACAGGAAGGCAAGATAATTGCTGCTTTTGTACAAGAACCGCGACGAGGTTTACGAAGCCCTGAGGGAAATGAAATTGTAGAAGAACAGGGCCGAAGCCTGCCGAGCCCTTAGGGAAATGAAATTCTAGCATGTCAATTTCATGCAAACTATGTTGGCGGCAATTTCAACTGGGGCTGGCGCCCAGCTTGCCGCGAGGGCAATATCGCGGATGGGCGCGAGCGTCTTTTAAGCTTTGACAAACCTGATTATCTCATGAAAAAACTGCGCGCAGCGTCGTTTTCAATTGCTATCAATGTATTGCTCATGTTAGCGAAGCTTGGCGCAAGCATCATGACTGGCAGCGTAGGCATAGTTGCCGAATTTTTGCATTCAGCCCTTGATTTGTTAGCATCGCTTTTCGCATATTTCGGCATACGGAAGGCGCAGGAGCCTGAAGACAGGACACATCCCTACGGCCATGAAAAATTCGAGAATCTCTCATCGCTTTTACAGACTGCGCTCATCGGACTCACGGCGCTCTGGATTGGCTATGAGGCTATCTTGCACCTGATTCATCCAGTGCCTTTGGAGTCAACAGCAATCGGGCTTGCGGTCATGCTTTTTGCGCTCTGCGCAGACTTGCTAATATCCCGCTATCTGCACCAAGTCAGCAAGGAAGAGGCCAGTGTGGCGCTTGAAGCGGATGCCTACCACTTCACAAGCGACATATGGAGCACAGTCGCAGTCATTATAGGCATTGCGCTTTCACATTTAGGTTTTCCTGCTGCTGATGCAATTGCAGCGCTTGTGGTGGCAGTGTTCATGCTGCGCCTGTCACTCACGCTCGGGATAAAATCGCTCTCGGTTCTTCTCGACCGCGGAGCCTCGCTTGGGGAAATGGAGCGCATTGTCACTGTAATTTCAAAAATGAAGGAAGTCCGGGGCTATCACAAACTGCGCGCAAGGCACATGGGCTCCAAACTCATGGTTGACCTTCACATACAGCTTGAGCCAAAAATGCCGCTTTTCAGGGCGCACCGCATTTCGCACACGCTGAAGGGCAGGATAATGAGGGCTGTGCCTGAAGCCAAAGAAGTGCTTATACACATAGAGCCTTATGATAAAATCTGATTATGGCTCCAAGTATTTTTCCCTGCAACCCACTTCTTTTATCCCAGGGAAGAAATCAGCCGTTCATACTCATTATTAGCCTGCTCTACGACCTTGTCCTCGTTTAGGGTGAGGATTTTTCCATCAAGCATCACGGGCTTGCCGCCGATTATGGAATCTGTGACGTTTCCAGCGTGGCCAGCATAAACAACCTGCGCGTGCATGTTTGTCGCTGCTGTGGCGGGGTTGAGGTTTGCAGCCTTGGCGTCAAGCAAAATGAGGTCTGCAAGCGCGCCCTTTGCAATCCTGCCGCCGTTCAAGCCGAAAGCCTCATATCCGCCGGATGTGGCAAAGCCAAGCGCTTCTTGCGCAGTTATGATTGAGGCGTTCCAGCGCGCGTTTTTTACAAGCAGGGCAATGTATTTTGCAGCCTCGAACATTGAAAGGGAATTATTGCTTGCCGCGCCGTCAGTCCCAAGGCATATGCCCACTTTGGACTTCATCATTTCAGGCACAGGGGGCACGCCGCCGGAGGCGAGTTTCAGGTTAGAGCCGGGGTTGAGTATTGCCTTTGCGCCTTTCTTTCCCATAAGCTCGACTTCGCGCAAAGTCATCCAGACGCAGTGCGCAGCCACCATGTTCTTCCCAAGCACGCCAATCGAGTCAAGATACTCCACAGGGCGTTTTCCTGTTTGTTTCAACACGTCAAAAACTTCCTTGCGCGTCTCGGAAAGGTGAATGTGATAGGGCAGTTTCAATTCCTGCGAAGTCATGAACGACTCCTGCAAAAGCTCTTTTGAACACGTGTATGGCGAGTGCGGAGCCATTGAGGCTGTTATCAGCGGGTTTTTCGCGCTTATGGCTGACTTGGCAAACTTTCTTGCAATGCCAAGCTCTTTCTCCCTTTTAGCCGCGTCGCCAAGGTCTATCATGCCATAGCCAAGGCACGCGCGCATTCCCGAATCCGCAGTTGCCTCAAAGACCAAGTCCATCTGGAAATACATGTCATTGAAAAATGTAGTGCCGCTTTTAATCATTTCAAGGGTGGCAAGCTTTGTCCCTGCCTTTATGGCGTCCTTGCCCATTTTCGCCTCTGCTGGCCAGATTTTCTTTGCCAGCCAGTCCTCCAATTTCATATCGTCGCAATAGCCGCGAAGAAGGCTCATTGCAGCGTGGGTGTGGCAATTTGCAAAGCCAGGCATGAGAATCTTGCCCGAAGCGTCAATTTTGTACTCGGCTTTCGCCAAAATGCCCGTTCCAATCTTGGAAATCCTGCCATTCTCGCAAAGCACGTCAGCCTTTGCCGGAGAGCCATTGGCGTTTTGCGTGAATATTGTGGCGTTTTTTATGAGTATGGAGGTCATGATGTTCTACCCTTAACATGTTTGGATTTTCTGTTAATATCTCTTATCATGTTTGCATGCCGGAGATTATAATATATTCCATCTCGCCTTCTTTGAAAAATGTAATGCACTGACGCTAAAATTGCCTGACCGAAACCCAAATATACCTATTTCTCCCGAATTTTACATGGATTCCTACACTTCTGCCTTTTTTGGCAGGAAGGTCAGAAACTCTCACGCTGCTTTGGTATGCGTACTCATTGTGTTGGTGTCAGCCACGCTTTTCCTGCTCTATTCAGAATATTTCTCAACTGGCATAATCCCTGTCCTGGAAGCAAGCGGACTTGCTGAAGGGCGGCAAGTCGCCATCAGAGCATCCATTTCGCAAATATCCAAATCAACGTATGGATACTACACGTCGCAGGCGTGCGACTATTCGGGCTGCATTTCCATCAGGTTCGGGGGCGATATTGTCCCGCTTGCAATTGCCGGAAAGCCTGTAATCATCACTGGTAAAATCAAAACCACGTCAAGGATTTCAAAATACCTGGAGGCTTCGAAAATCGAATATGCCTGAGCCCTGGCTTTCCTAAAAATATTTTCTGTGTTTGTTGGTTGCAATGCCTGAGGATCTTGTTTCAATGTGGTGCAATGCCTGAGGACCTTGTTTCAATAGTCATCTACACATTCCTCGGCATGATAGCCGGGGCCATATCGGTCTTTTTCCCAGGCTTCCATTCAAACACAATTTCATCATTGATTTCAAGCATCGGCATAGAGCCGCTGCTTGCCGCGTTCTGCATTGTTGGCGTGCTTGCAGCAAGGTCCGCTTTCGAGCCTGTGCTCTCGATTTTCTTTGGCATACCGGACGACACTTCGGGACTCTCGCCCTTGCCCGGACAGGCGCTTTTCCTTGAAGGCCGGGGCCATGAGGCGCTTCTCATATGCTCGTTTAGCGCTGGCGCGGCCACACTAATGTCCGCAATACTCTCGCCAGCCGCAATGGCGCTTTACCCCCCCCTCATGGCGCTTGCCAAGCCATATCTGGCATTTTTCATATGCCTGATTGTGGCATCGTACGCTTTTTTGCAGTTCAGGTCGTGGAAAGCCCTGGCAATGTCATTGTCAGTTTTCGCGCTTGCCGGCTATTGTGGCTACGCTTTCCTAAATAGCGGCACTCTTTCAGACCCGCTTTTCGCAATGTTCGCGGGCATGTTCGCGCCCGCCTGGCTCGTGTTCTCCGAAGGCTCGCGCGCCAAAAGCAAGGCGGAGATTGTCCAGCAAGTGACATTCCCGGATTTTAGCATGCTGAAATACGTGGCTGTCGGGGTCGGGATGTCTTTCATATCCCTGCTTTTCCCGTCGGTATCCTCGCCGATTTTCCTCGCGTCCATCGCGGCCCCGCTCTTTGCAGCCATGGGCGCGGAGCAGTTCCTTGCGCTTGCGACCTCGATTTCTTTCAGCCTGGCAGTGTTCTCGTTTTCCCTTGCAGCGTCAGTGGGCAAAGCCAGGATTGGCTCTATTGAAATCGCGTCAGGCCTTGTGAGCCGCGAGCCGCTTGCAATCATCTGGCTTTTTTGCGCCTATCTCGTGGCGCTTGCCCTATCGCTTGCACTTTTCATCCGCGTGTCCGGCAGGCTGTCAAAAATCATCATAGGGCTTGAGCGCAACAGCTCAATCAGGTATTTCATAGCCGCATTGCTTGTATCCCTGGTTTTCATCCAAAGCGGGTTCGCGGGTGTTGCGGCATTCGCAACTTTCTTCGCCCTTGGCTGCCTGCCATTCCTGCTTGGCGTTCCAAGGGTATGGCTCATGGGCTGCCTTATTCTCCCTACGCTATTCTACCTGATGGCATAAGGAGCAAGGCATATGTTTCATTGGAAAATTGCCAGGAAACCAATGCTTCCAAGCGTTGAAAGAATGGTGCCCCTGGTTTATTCGGCCATCTACATGCCGCCTCAGCGACATGTCAGATACTTGTCAGCCTTGCTGACAAGTACTTTTTCTAATTCTTGCTTCGGGCTGGAGATGCCCCGAAGCAAGTTATACATCGCGTTTCATGATTGTGTCCGCAGCCGCCAATAGCCTTTGCCCCAAATATTGCTGGAATTGGCGGTCTTGTCAACAATGCCCAATCAAACAAAACCCATTTATATGCTATTAATCAATAGAATTTGTTGATTGGCATGAAAATCGAAGCAATTGCTGTACTCTTGATAGCAGTCGTGGCTGCCCTGTTCCTGGTCTTCCCGAGAACTGGCGCGGTTGTCAGCGAGTCTGACGCGAGGAATTTCGTTCTTGAGGACATGAAGACCAAATACCCTACTGCGGACTCATGGGAAATCATTTCTGTCGAGAACAACACCACAACGGACGGCAAGCAGTCATATTCCATCAAGGCGGCAGTCAGCCTCAACCTGCACAGCGTTTGCCCTGAAAGGTACAACCTGTATTACGATTATCCCAACTCCAATTTCGTCACATGGAAAGAGACAATCACAAGCAATTGCGACTTGTGCAAGGGCCAGGCGGTTTGCGTCATAGCATTCCCGGAGGAGGCGGTGCTCGCCTCGTACAAGTCCAAAGGCAGCGAAAGGGTGGCGTCCTACATCCAGGCATACCCAGATGCCAAACCCGATGTCACGTTCATGGACTCCACAGGAAACGGGCTGACTAATGTCTGGCGCGTTGTCTGGAGTTCGCCGCATGCGTCATATGCCCTGGCATCTTATGTGTCAAAGGCTGACGGCACAGTGGTTCAGGTAACATCCCAGTAAGCAACATCATGCTTTTCTCCGCCATTGCTTGAATCAATTAGATTTCCTTTGAACCAATCAGTGTTTCCTTTGAATCAGGCAAGATATTTCCCTGCAACTACAATGGTTGCTTGATTTCCTTTCCTTTTCCAGTGGAAATCCTCCCCCTTACGCCTTTTTATCCCATAATCCCCAAAGATTTCAATTAATTTCAATGTCCATGGCAAGCATGGCAGTCGGGCACGAATCGCAATTCGATTATCATGCCAAGCCAAAGCCGGGAATATCTTGCCTCCTGTAATCAAGAACATTCGGTGCATCGAAATGTCATATGAACTAGTCAGCAAATTCAAGCCTGCCGGCGACCAGCCGGAAGCCATAAGCAAGCTTGCCGCCGGCCTAATCAAGGGAGGGCGGCAGACTTTGCTAGGCGTCACTGGCTCGGGAAAGACATTCACGATAGCAAATGTCATAGCAAAGACAGGCAGGACGGCGCTTGTGATTTCCCACAACAAGACCTTGGCAGCCCAGTTATACTCTGAGTTCAAGAACTTCTTCCCGAATGACAGGGTGGGCTATTTCGTGTCATATTACGACTATTACCAGCCGGAATCCTACATGCCCCAGACAGACACTTACATCGAGAAGACTGCGCAGGTCAATGAGAAAATCGAGAAAATGCGGCTTGCGGCGACCGCGAACCTTGTTTCGGGCGAGCCGTCAATCACGGTCGCGACAGTCTCGTGCATATACGGCATAGGCTCGCCGCAGGAATGGCAGAAGGCTTCGGCAGTGCTAAACACTGGCATGAAACTCGACAAGTACGAACTCCTAAGACGCCTGCTTGACATGCAATACGAGAGGAACGACATGTCGCCAAAACCCGGGACTTTCAAGTCCAAAGGCGACACTGTGGACGTGGCGCTTGGCTACTCGGACGACCTGATACGCGTGTCTTTCGATGGGGACAAGGTTGAGAAAATATCTGTGCTCGACAGCCTCACATACCAGAAGAAATCCTCCCCCTCGCACTACATCCTTTTCCCGGCAAGGCATTACATCATACCCGACTCCTCAGTGAAACGCGCCATTGCGGATATCAGGAAGGAACTCAACGATACCCTCCCGACCCTTGGCGTGCTTGAGGCCGAGAGGCTCAAGAAAAGGACAAATTACGACATTGAGATGATAGAGGAGCTTGGCTATTGCAATGGGATTGAGAACTATTCCATGCACTTTGACGGCAGGAAGCAGGGCCAGCCGCCATATTGCCTGCTCGACTATCTTCCAAAAGACGCCGTCATAGTGATAGGGACGGCCAGCCACGAAACTGACGAATCAAACATGGACAAATCGATCCGACAACCCTGACCAGTAACCGACCTGTTGAATATGGCCTTCATCAGCAAACCGTACGCATGTTCACTTGTGCCAAGGTCCGACAACGGAATGCCCAGAACCTGAGGTTCCCTGTCAGGTTCGCCTGTGAGATCCATTAATCCTGAGCGGGCCTGGAGAACTGGATCATAGGCGCCTTCATCGCTGTCCGGGCCGAAACCGGTAATGCCCATCCATATAATATCTTCCTTGACGGCTTTAAGAATCTCATAATCAATGCCGAGTTTTTTGTAATTCCGGGGTAATTGATTAGTAACAAATATATCGACATCCAAATCCTTGATGAGCTTCTGCAATAATTCGCGTCCGGCAGGCTTAGCGAGGTTGAGCGTGATAGCCTTTTTCCCAGCGTTAATACAAAGAAAATAGGAATTCATGCGTTCTTCATTCAGAACGTTGTCCCCTACCATACGATTAGGATCACCTTGCGCCGGATTTTCGAGACGAATGACTTTCATGCCATCCATGGCCAACCGATAAGTCAAGTACGGCACCACCATCGCCTGCTCCAGGGAAAGAACTTTTAAATCGTACAAGGTTTTCATCACTGTCTCCTAGGTTTGCCTATCAGCATGGATGTGAGGCGCGTTCAATTAGCCTCTCGCCGAACAAAACTGTAGTCAATCCCCG
>JAKALW010000203.1 GCA_021823945.1 Microcaldota archaeon | reverse complement strand
GCAATGTCACCGTTGAGTTCCAATGTGAAGTTCTTTATAGAGTCAATTATGCCTTTGAGCTTGTTTGGCTGCTTTGAGAGCGGCGTAACATTGAGGAGGACAATGTTCCTTGCCTTCAATTCGTCCATTATGACTGAGACGTCCGCCTCTGATTCAAGGGCAATAGGCTTTACATAAAAGTCTGCCGCCTCATGGAGCGCGTCAACGTTGTCCATCTCGACAGTGTTCATGTATTCCTCAATGTCCATGTCCTTATTTATTCCGAGTTTCCCGGAAAGTTTTTCAAAGATGCTCATGTTTACACCCCTACGAATCGCAAAACTGGTAAAACTAATTGCAGTAGAGAGTTAATAAGGCTTTTCTTGTCTACTTGTAAATTTGATAATTGGGATTTACAAGTCGGCCAATTTTTTCCAAATTTGTCCAATTTTCATCTCAGCTCCTATGCTGGCAAAACAAAGAGCACTCCTGCTCAAATGCGGTTTCCAGAAAGGGCATTGGAAGGCGGGCATTGCGCCGTCCATGCCCACTATCAATCCAAACGCATTTATTATCCTCTACCCCATCTATAATCCGTACGTGAGGAGTCCGCATGCAATCTTTTCTTGACATACTTCAAAAGCCCACTGTCTTTGCCGACAGGAACGTCATGTCGCCGCATTTCGTGCCAGAGTCTCTCCCTTTCAGGGAAAAGCACATTGAAAGGATAATGTCGTGCATGTCGCCAGCACTGCAGGGGATAAGGCCAAGGAACCTTTTCATATATGGCAAGACTGGGACGGGAAAGACCGCATGCGTCAGGCGCGTCACCGGGAAATTCGAGGCATTGGGCACGCGGGCGCGCGTTGTGTATCTCAACTGCCGCACTTACAATTCACGCTATAAAGTCATGCAAAAGGCCCTCAAGGGCTTGGTGCCGGACGTGGAAAAGACCGGTTTTGGCATGACTTATTTCTACGAAAAGATGCTCGACTGGGTCCAGGACGGCAATGGCAGGTTTTTGGTGCTTGTCCTTGACGAGGTCGACATGGTCAAGGACCTGGACGAGCTCATATACTCGCTCACCCGCTCAAATGACGAGGTGTCAAAGGGCGGCGTGTCGCTGATTGGCATATCCAACAACCTCTCGTTCAAGGACAAGCTCGACCCGCGCTCGAAATCATCGCTTTTCGAGACAGAACTCATGTTTGAGACATACAATGCTGCACAGCTTGAGAAAATCCTAGCCGACAGGGCTGCAACAGGGTTCAAGCCGGGCGCTGTCCAGCAAAGCGCACTTAGCCTGACAGCTGCCGCGTCAGCCCAGGAGACTGGCGACGCTCGTTATGCCTTGAAACTGCTGCTTCGCGCTGGCGAAATAGCTGAGGAGTCCAATCTCGACCCCAAGGCACTGCCGCAGGTGACTGACAAGGAAGTCGAGTTAGCGCGCAAATCCATTGACGGCGAGCTTGCCAAGGACGCGATAAGGACCCTCCCGCGCCACCAGCAGCTCGTGCTCCTGGCAGTTGCCAACCTGACGCTCAATGGCAGCAGGAACAAATACCAGCGCCTTGGCGATTCCCAGGGCGCTGACGAGAACCTCCTTTCCGGCGAGGTGTTCGACGAATACTGTCACCTTTGCAGGGAATACTCGCTCGAGCCAAAGACATCAAGGTGGCACAGGGAATACCTCCTGGACCTGGAAATGCTCGGGCTTTTGGCGCTTACCGAGTCGAGCAAGGGCTTCCGGGGCCACACCAGGTTCGTAAAGCTCGGCTTCCCGGCTGCGGACATTGTCGGGATAATCCGGAAAAACCTGGAGTCAAACGAGGTAGGCAGGGAAATATCTGAGGTGGAAGGATGAAATCTCTCCTGAAAAAGAAAGCCTCCGGCATTTTAGGGCAAAATGGCAGGTTCGCAGCTTGCGCGCACGTGATTTTCGAGGCAGGAATGCTTTCAAGAGTCGACAGGTCAGGGTGGAACACTATAGGCATTGAAAATCCCCAGAACGTGTCTGAGCACTCCTTCCGCGTGGCAGTGGCGGGGCTTCTCCTCTCCAGGCTTGAGGGCTTGTCCAAGGGGCAGGAAAGGCAGGTCCTCCTTGGCTGCATTTTGCACGACCTCTCCGAAACCCGGATTGGCGATTTCAACAAGATAAACAAGAGATACGCGACGGCTTTCCATGGCAAGGCATACGATGACATGCTCACGCCTGCCGGCATGGGCATACTTGACGATTTCCTGGCGTGCTCTGACGACGCCGCAGTGGCAGGCGTGATAAACGACGCTGACATGATTGAGATGGCCGCATGCGCGCTCGAATATGCGAAGCTTGGAAACCCGCACGCTGGAAAATGGGTCGAGTCTGCCAAAAAAAGAATTAAAACCCGGAGCGGGGAAAAACTAATCAGCGCGCTTTGCGGAGCAGACCCCTTCAAGTGGGCGTTTGACTCTTCGGGCAAATAGGCGCTGCACGGATTTGTGTTTTGGAAATGGCAAAAACGAAAAAAGCATGGGCGGCCCTTGCCCTGGCGGGCCACAGTAGGCTTGCGTTTGCAGCAGTAGCCGCCCT
>JAKALW010000017.1 GCA_021823945.1 Microcaldota archaeon | reverse complement strand
ACCATATAGTATTTTTCTCGGCAGCCTATCCTAAACGCGCGAACGATGGCGGATATGCGCTAAATGAATGCACATATATAGCAGTCATCTCGCGGATAGACCGCCGTCATTCGGCGCAACGTTCGTTTCGAAACCACTTAACGTAAAAATCAGAAGCGAATGTAGCATTCTTTCGGGTTTTGATGCCGCTAGCTTAGCGGCTCCTGCTGGGTGGCGCAGTGTATGCCGCCATAGCCGAAAACCAGGGAGGATGCGTTTATTGGAACGACTTCCCGGCCTGAAAAGCAAGATTCCAAAATTCCAATCGCGTTTTTGTCCTGCAGGTCATTGAAGACAGGCAGAAGCACTGCCTTGTTGCCTATGTAGAAATTGGCGTACGACGCCGGAAGCTTGCGATTCTCCTCCTGGTCATGGAGCGGATGCGGAAGAGGTAGCTTGAGTATTTCAAATTCCCCGCCGCGCTCGTTTTTGGAGCTTTTCAGGATTTCCATGTTTTGCCCGAGCACCCTTGAGTCGATATTGCCCCTCATAGAGCCGGACGCGCAAAGCACGAGATTTTTCGCGGCAAAGCGCGCGAAATCGTCAACGTGCCCGTCCGTGTCGTCGCCTTCTATGCCGGATGAGAGCCAGATTATGTTCTCCGCGCCAATGTAATCGGACAGGTACGCCTCTATTTGCGCCTTTGGGAGATTCGGATTGCGGTTCTTGTTGAGAAGGCACTGCGCCGTGGTTAGGACGGTGCCAACGCCGTTCACGTCAATTGAGCCGCCTTCCATGACAATCCCCGGTTCGAAATAGTCTGTCTTTGAGAATTTGAGAATGTCGTATCCCGTCTGGTTGTCATAAAGCAGGTCGTCGTATTTCCCGCCCCAGGCATTGAAAATCCATTTCACCGCCGACTTTTTCCCGGACCTTGAAAGCAGGAAAGTGGGGCCATAATCGCGTATCCACACGTCCGCGCTTGCGATTATTACCGGCTTGACGTTTTGCATTTTCGCCCCAGCCTTCTCAAGAAGGGGCAATGCCTTTTCCGCGGACTTGGCGTCATTGAAAAGAAGCTTGACTGCCTCCGCGCCGGACAGCGCCGCGCACATCTGCGCGAACACGCCTTCAACCTCTCCGATTATCCGTGGCGGGAAAGTAAGGGGATTCTTAGGCCAGGAAACCCAGGTGGCGCTGTGCCGCGCCCACTCTGCAGGCATTGAATAGCCAAGCGCACGCGGGGTAAATTCTTTTGTTGTTGCCATTGACCGACCATTTGAGTTTTTTCGCATGCTATTGCAACGCATTTCCATTCAGCGCTTGCCCTATATTGGTTCCTTCAGCTTGGATATCAGGCCGTAAGAGTCAATCCGGCGGTTTCTGAAAAAGCCCCAGCCAGACCTGACGCCCTTGTTCAGGGACAAGTCAAGCTCCGCCACAATGACGCGTTCCTGGTCGTCAGCCTTTGCGACCACCTTGCCCCAGGCGTTTGAGACGAAAGAGCCGCCCCAAAATGACATGTCGCCTTCCGTGCCGACGCGGTTCACCGCGCAGACAGCCACGTTGTTCGCGATGGCGTGGCCGCGCATGACAGTCTCCCACGCGTCCTGCCATGAGCCCTCGGCCTGCTCGATGTGGCTCGACGTTGCGATTGCTGTCGGGTAGAAGAGGATTTGGGCGCCCATGAGCGCGTTTATCCTTGCAGCCTCGGGAAACCACTGGTCAAAGCAAATCAGCGTGCCGATTTTTGCAAAAGGAGTGGGGAATACCTTGAACCCTCCGTCGCCTGGCGCGAAATAGTCCTGCTCGAAAAATTCCTCGTCGTGCGGTATGTGCATTTTCCTGTAATTGCCAAGCATGGAGCCATCCGGCCCGAACACGCAGGCGGTATTGTAATTGGCTTTTTTCGATTTCTCGAATATAGAGCCGCCGACAAGCACAATCTTGTTTTCCTGCGCGCACCTGGACAATGCCCTGGTAGCCGGCCCTGGGATTTTCTCCATGTGCGCCGACTTGTCAAACCTGCGCTGCGCGAAATACTGGGTGGTGAAAAGCTCGGGCAGGCACACTATGTGCGCGCCCTTTGACGCAGCCTCGCCTGCCATAACCGTGGCCTTTTCCAGGTTTTTGGCAATGTCAGCCGACATCGACATCTGGACAATACCGATTTTGACCAATGAGCTTCGCATAAATACCGTTTCCCCGGCATATTATCATGTGGAATCTTTATAAAGAATGGATTGCATGGGATTTACAGTCGATGGCGGCAGGCGCGGGAAAACGCAAATGTTCCCAAAATCACGCCACTGAAACGGGGCATGCGGGATGGGAAAAGATGGCATAAGATTCCTCGCCTTGGACAGGCGCGGCGAGGGCGGCGATGAGGCGATGGCAAACAGGAAAAACCAATCCGAAAACGGGAGGCAGGAGAGCCAAAAGAAGCCCGAAGTCGAGACTGCCTCGGCGGCAATCGCATACGCCATAAGCATCATACTGCCCGGCGTCGGCCCGGCAATAATCTATTTCATTTCCGACAAGGACGACTTGTACGCGCGGCACCATGCGGCCCTGGCCACGGCGCTCTCCATTGCCGCGTCAATAGTTCTGTCTGCGCTTGCAATTAGCGTTGTGGGGCTTTGCCTCGCGCTGCCAGGAGAGGCGGCGTACGCAATCGGGATGCTCTACCTGGCCATAAGGGCTTACAACCTCGAGCCGCTTGTAATCCCGATTTTCGAGGATTTCGGCAGGAAATTCGAGTAGCCTGGCAAGCCGCGGCATCGTCACTCTATACGACCATGCCCACGGTTTCAGCCGCGGATAGATAAGGTTCATAGCACTCCACGGGTTGGCAGGCACCGGGAATACCTTGCCTGCAGGCTCCTTACAACGCCATTACGTAGGCTTTAAATACAACCAAAATCATAGGTTTTCTAGCAGCAGTTGGTTTTACAGTCAGGGGGGGCGACTTAGACACTTAGAGGACAAAGGTAGTGACTCAAATGCGAATCGCAATGCTTGGCTGGGAATTTCCCCCCTTCATATCGGGCGGGCTTGGCGTGCATTGCTACGAGCTGTCCAGGAAACTTGCAAATCTCGGCCTGGAAATAGACTTCTTCATGCCTGCCACAGGCGAGTGCTCAGTCCAGGAATACCCGAACCTGAGGATAATCCAGGTGTGCAAGACAGAGCTACAGCCATATTACAATTACACGAAATCCCAAAAGCCTGGCGCGCCAAGGAAAGTCAGGTTCAACCGCCTCACCGACGCGGCATACATATACAACAGGGAACTCGAGGAAATGGTCGCACGCTACCACAAGGAGAGGAAATACTCGCTTTTGCACGGGCACGACTGGCTCACTGTCCAGGGGGGCATTGCGCTGAAACACAGGCTCGGGCTGCCCCTTGTCCAGACATTCCATTCGACTGAATACGACAGGACCTCAAACCCCTTCGGATACATAGTGGACATTGAAAAAGCCGGGCTTTACCACGCGGACAGGGTAATCACGGTCTCGAACAGGACAAAGCACAGGCTGATTGCCATGGGCTGCCCAGAATACAAAATCAGGGTAATCTACAATGGCGTTGACTGGGAAAAATTCGAGAAAAAATGCATCGCCGGCCCAAGCGCGGAAAAGCAGGGCGCAGCGCAGCAGGCAGGCAAAAAGGCGAAGCAGCCCTATTTCCAGAGGAAACGGAAAATAGTGCTTTTCCTTGGCAGGATAACAGAGCAGAAAGGCCCTGTCAATTTCCTCCTTGCCGCGAAAAGGGTCGTGGAAAAATACCCGGACGTGCTTTTTCTGGTGGCGGGCACGGGCGACTTGCTCCCCACCATGATAAACCTCTCGATAAGCCTCGGCCTGGCGTCAAACGTGATGTTCCTTGGCAGGATTTCAGAGGAGGATTCCAGGAGGATTTACGCTATTGCCGACCTTTACGTGATGCCGTCCATGTCCGAGCCATTCGGCATAACCGCGCTTGAGGCGCTGTCAAGCGCCACGCCCATAATGATATCAAAGACATCTGGCGTCTCGGAGGTCGTGCGCACCGCCGTAAAGGTTGATTTCTGGGACATAGACGGCATGGCCAACAAGATGATTGCGATACTCAAGTTCGACACCTTGAGGAAAGCCATGTCCGCACACGGGACAACCGAGGCTAAAAGGCTCACTTGGGACAAGACTGCCCAGTCGACGCTTATGGTCTACCACGAGCTAGTGGGATACGGAAATTTCTGATTGGCTTTTGCCGGGCGGCGCGGGCAGCCCAGGACATGCAGGCAATGGATTTCGCGCAGGCATTGGAATCCAAAGCCCTGGCACGAATATATGATTAAATAGGTGTTAATGCATAGATGTTACGGGAGAAATGGGCGCCATGAAAATCTGCATGTACTTCCAGGTCCACCAGCCCTTGAGGCTTGCCAACTTCTCAGTGTTCGCCAACGGCAGCGAGCCCCTGCTGAAAACTTATTTTGACGAGGGCCTGAACAGGCAGATAATGGAAAAGGTTGCCGAAAAGTGCTATCTTCCGGCAAACAGACTCATGCTCGAACTTCTGGAAAAGCACCCAGATTTCCGCGTGTCGTACTCAATAACCGGCGTGTTTCTGGAGCAGTGCAGGCAGTTCACGCCAGATGTGTTCGCAAGCTTCCAGGACCTGTACAGGACAGGCCGCGTGGAACTTTTGTCAGAGACGTATTACCATTCGCTTTCAAGCCTGTTCCAAAACAAGCTCGAGTTCGTCCACCAGGTCGAAAAGCACAAGGACGCCATTTCCCAGATTGGCCGCACTGGCAGGGTATTCAGGAACACTGAGACGATATTCTCAAACGAGATTGCATTCATGGCAGGATCCCTGGGATACACAGGGATACTCAGCGAGGGGCTCTCAAGCGTGCTTGGCTGGCGCTCGCCAAACTACCTGTACAACGTTGCCGGCGCGGGCGGGGTAAAGGCGTTTTTGAGGAACTACCAGCTGTCGGACGACGTGGGGTACAGGTTCTCGTCAAAGTCCTGGAACGAATATCCGCTGACTGCCAGCAAGTACTCGAACTGGCTTGCCCACACGTCAGGCGACGTGCTGAACATATTCATGGACTATGAGACTTTTGGCGAGCACCACTGGAAGGACACCGGGATATTCGAGTTCCTGCGCCACCTTCCGGCGGAGGTTTCAAGGCATGGGAACCTGGAATTCTCCACGCCCACTCTTGCTGCCGAAGCAACCAGCGCCAAAGGCGAGATTGACGTGCCCTACCCGATTTCATGGGCGGACGCGGAGCGCGACACCTCGGCATGGCTTGGCAACGAGATGCAGCGCGAATGCTTCAGCCTGCTCCAGTCCCTTGAAAGCCAGGTCAAGGAGAGCGGCGACGACGAGCTCTTGCATGCCTGGCGCATGCTCCAGAACAGCGACCACCTCTACTACCTGTCGACAAAATCCCTCTCCGACCAGGACGTGCACAACTACTTTTCCCCATACGAAAGCCCTTTCGACGCGTACATGAATTTCATGAACATACTCCAGGATTTCAAGGGCAGGCTTGAAGCCAAGGGGGCTGAAAGCGGGCGGATAGGGGTTGAATAGCTGACGGCAGACGGGGCGGGCAAGGCGGATTCCCCCTGAAACGTCAAATGACGAACCATCTGGGAATTTAAGCGTTTTTAGGCAAATAGGCGCAAGGGCGGGAAAGTCCATTTTTGGTTTATCCGCGATTTTTACACCCTTGTTTTAACCAAAAAAAATAGCAGAGGCGGTATAGCATGCACAATTTCAAAGACGAGTATGGGCCAGAAAGGGTTTTTGAGGTCTACGACCCAAAGACGAAAATGCACGGCGTCCTGGTCATAGACAACACTGCCCGCGGGCCTGGGAAAGGCGGCATCAGGATGGTCCCTGACATCTCAGCGCAGGAAGTCTTCGGCCTCGCGCGCGCAATGACCTGGAAAAACGCGCTTGCGGAGATTCCTTTCGGCGGCGCGAAGGCGGGCATAAAGGCTGACCCGAAAAAAGTCGACAAGTCTGCGATTATGAGGGCGTTTGCCGACAAGATAAGGGAAGTTGTCCCAAGCATGTACGTTGCAGGCCCGGACATGAACACCACGGAAAAGGAAATGGCCGTATTCGCTGACGAGATAGGCACGTTGAAGGCGTCGACAGGCAAACCGTCGTCAATGGGCGGGCTTCCGCACGAACTCGGCTCGACGGGCTTTGGCGTGGCGCAGTCGGCTTTCGTGGCGCTTGAGCACGCGAAAATCAATGCCAATGGCGCCAAGGTGGCGCTTGAGGGCTTTGGCAACGTGGGCACGTTCACAATGAAATTCATGACCGAGCGCGGCGCGAAGATTGTGGCGATTTCCGACTCGAAGGGCACGGCGTACCTCGAGTCTGGCTTTGACTACAACAAGATGATGGAGACAAAGTCGAAGAAGGGCACGGTTATCGCATATCCTGGCGCGAAAGTGCTTCCGGCGGCTGACCTGTTCGGATTGAAAGTCGACGTCCTCATCCCTGGCGCAAGGCCGAACGTCATCACTGACGCGAACAAGGCGAACGTGAAGGCGAAAATCATAGTAGAGGCCGCGAATATCCCGATTTCAGCTGCGATTGAAAACGAGTTTGCCGCAAAGGGCATTCTTGTAATCCCCGACTTTGTCGCAAACGCGGGCGGCGTGATATCATCCTCAGTCGAGCACGCGGGCGGCTCCGAGAAGGAGATGTTCGCCATGGTAGAGGATAGGGTCGTGAGGAACACGCGCCTGATGCTTGAAAGCATGAAAGGCATGAAAGCGCGCGACGCCGCGCTTGAAATAGCGAAGGCGCGCGTGAAAGACGCTATGGATAAGAGGCAATAAAGGGATATTGCCAGTCCCTTTTTTTCTTCTTTTTCGCTTTATTTTTTTCCTACCTGCGCCACAGGTTCCATGCAAGGCATTGCCGTTTTGCAGCCTTTTTTTAATCCCAGACAATACGGAAACCTTAATAAAATGAGGTTTGCATGAATATAGGCAATGGCAGCAGGAATAGAATGTTGAAAGGTAGTGTATATGCTCTGTTATGTAGCCCTCATAGTGTTAGGCATAATGTCGTTATTTTCAGCCAAGTACCGCCCGCTTTTCAAAAGGGCGCTCAAATGCGTTTTCCTCAAAGCCACACTTAGGCCCTGCGACACTGGGCTTGACGAGGAGCTCAAGGCGCAAAGCATTGCAGGCATAATGAAAATATCGCCGAAGGCTGCCAGTTTTGTCAACAGGCATTTCCAGATATTCTCAACGCTTTTCACAATCACGTTCTTCCTGAGCATGATATTCACTGCCCAGGGGCTTTACAATTTCTACCTTTATGGCAACTGCAACGGGCTCGAAGGCGGCTTTTGCATATATTCAGGAATTATCGGTAACAATCCGAGCCTCTTGAAGCCCCCTGCCGACCTCCAGGGCATAACTTATGGCAACCAGTCAGCAAACATCACAGTGGTAGAGTTCGGCTGTTACGTATGCCCATACACCAGGGCTGCGGAATCAGACATCAAATCCTTGCTTGCAAAATACAACAACACGATTTACTTCGTGTACAAGCCATTCCCGCTTCCGGGGCACAACAACTCAAAGGAGGCGGCGCTTGCGGCATACTGCGCGAACGAGGAGGGCAAATACTGGGAATACAGGGCCCTCCTGTTCGACAACCAGCAGGACGTTGAAGCCAACGGCACCGCGGCTCTCACTGGCTTTGCCAGCCGGCTGGGACTTGTGAACTTCACAGCGTGCTATTCGAGCGGCAAATACATGCCGGAGATACAGAAACTGGCGGAACAGGGAGTGAGCTGCGGGCTTTACGGCACCCCGACCATATTCGTCAACGGGCAGGCATTCGTTGGCGAGAACGCGGCAAAGCAGGCCGATACCAGGATAGGGCAATTGCTTTCAAAATGAAATAACAAAAGTCTTTGGGCTGCCAACTGGCTTTAAAGAAAAGCAATGATTATGAAACAGGAACGATTGTCATGGACATCCAAAAAATCAGGCAGGATTTCCCGATTTTCCAAAAAAGGCAGGGGCTGGTGTATTTCGACTCGGCGTGCACCACGCTAAAGCCAAGGCAGGTTCTGGAAGCGCAGCGCGCATATAATGAGGAATACTCTGGCTGCGCCGGCAGGTCCGCCCACGCAATTGCCAGGCAGACAAGCGACGCGTTCGAGGCAGCGCGCGAGAAAGTGGCGAAATTCGTCAATGCCAAGCCCGAATCAGTCGCCTGGACAAGGAATACCACCGAAGGGTTGAACCTTGTAATCAGGTCGCTTGACTATTCTAAAAGGAACAAGATAGTAACCACCAAGCTTGAGCACCACTCTGTCCTCCTGCCAATTTTCGAGCAGAGGAGGCGCGGCATTGCCACAACAGGCATAATTGAGACAGGGAAAGACGGTGTTGTGACGGAAGAGGCATGCGCAAAGGCAATTGATAGGGACACGGCGCTTGTGGCAATACACCACACCACGAACACCACAGGCATGCGCTCGCCGATAGAGAAAATCGTGAAAATCGCGCACGACAATGGCGCGCTTGTCCTCATAGACGGCGCGCAGGGAGTGCCGCATTCGAAATTCGATTTCCAGAAATCCGGCGCGGACTTCATTGCCTTTTCAGGGCACAAGATGCTCGGGCCGACTGGGGTTGGCTGCCTTGTCGGGAAGCCGGAGGCGTTTGAGAATCTCGACACCTTCATAGTCGGAGGCGAGACAATAGAGACAGTGGAAATGGACAAAGTCGTGTTCATGAAAGCCCCAAAAAGGTTCGAAGCCGGCATCCAGAACTATTCAGGCGCAATTGGCCTTGGGGCTGCTTGCGATTATCTTTCTAAAATAGGCATGGGGGACATAGAGGCGCATGAAAGGAAAATGGCAGCCGAGCTGATAGGCGCCATAAGCTCGATTCCAGGCTCCCAAATTTATGGCACGCCAGACCCGGCAAAAAGATGCGGCCTTGCAAGCTTCAACCTGAAGGGCGTTGACAAGCACCAGGTGGCGCTCATGTGCGACTCGATGTCAAAGATAGCGCTTAGAAGCGGCCTATTTTGCGCCCAGCCAGGCATGGAAAGCATGGGTGCAGGGAAAGGCGCTGTCAGGGCATCGCTTTACCTCTACAACACTCCAGAAGAAATAAAGGTTTTCAAGGACACGCTCGAGAAAATAGCAAAGCTGGGCTCCTGAAAAAAATTCTTTTTTTGCAAGGGCTGGAGCAGAAAAGCGTTTGAATGGCTAGCCTAAGCCATGGTAATCAGATAAAATGCAAAAAAGCAGGAAAAAAGAAGAAAGTAAGGGGAAAAACCCTTAGGAATACTTGGCAACTATAGCGCCGCTTGTAGTGTGCGCCGGGAAGTTGGCAGGATCATTGTTGCTAGTGTACTGGACATACAATTTGCCTGAGAACGTGCTTCCCTTCTGGACTCCGGAAGCGTCTGTGCACTTGAACGACACAGTAGCCCTAGCCCCTGCGGATATGTTGACCGCTGTGAAAGGCGTCACGTAAGTCGGCGCCGCGGACGTGTCCTTTGAGCATGCCACTCCCGTAACTGCTATCCCGTCCGACCTGCCGTTGTTTATGACCACGAACAGGGTCGGCTGGTTGCTGACATTGGCAAGAACAGGCAATGTCTGGTCGCACCTTATGGACTGGTCGTCCAGGTTGCACTGCGGGGATGGCCCGATGTTGAGCAAGAGCAAAACAGAGATGACTATGACAATGACGAGCAATGCCCAGCCATAGGTCATGAGATATTCCATGGCCGCTTGGCCTTTTCTTTCCATCAATACCACCACATATTCAGTTATTGCCGCTGGTTTAAATACTTTTTTGCCTTTGCGCCTCATACAAGGGACGTGAGGAACTTGGCCAAAAGCGAGTTTACAAGAAGGTAAACTATCAGCGAAAGCGAGAGGAACAAAGGCAGGTATTTCACGCCCTCGGTCTTTGACCCCTTCTGGATTACGCCGATTATCAGGGACGAGAATATCGCGGTCACAACCGAAGTGATGATTGTGAAATAGAAGAACTCGCCTGACGATATTACAGGCGGGCGCGGAGTGATGAACCCGATTGCTGGCAGCTGCGACACGTTCGGCAGGTTCGCAAACACGTTTTCAAGTATGCCAATCAGGTTGTTCGAGACTGCGAACAGGAACGGCGCGCCTATTGACGCCGCGAAAACCACGAATATAACGTACATGAGGAGCGACGCCGCTATTTCCTTCTGGATGAGCTGGACATTGCGCGCGTCGTTGGCAATCTGGTCGAATATGTTTGCCATCTGCCCGCCGGAAGCCAGACCCTGCTTGATAAGCGAAACTGTGCGCCTAAGAGTCTTTGAGTTGTAGCGCAGGGTAAGCCTGTCTATCGAGGTATTGAAGGGCTCGCCGCCAAATGCCCGCTTTGCAACAAGCTCGACTTCCTTTGAGAACTGCCCGAACTCAGGCTTTGCGGCATACCACATAGCCTGGTCTACGTTCATGCCCGCGCGGATGTTGGCTGCCGCGAGCGTCAGGAAATCAGGCAGCACCGACTCCACCTGGCGCTTGCGCGCTTCTATCAGTATTGAAAGGTACACATAAGCCAGGAGAAGTATGAGCACCGTGCATATTGTGAAAATCAGCGCGAAGGCAAAGGCGAGCATGGCAGCCTGGTTGTTCGCGAGGCCAAAGCCGACAAGCTTGGCTATCGATACGAAGGCAAGCCTGGCCTGGACGAACTGGATGGCGATGAGGGTTGACAGCAGCCCGCCCACGATTATGGCTACAATCATGCCGCCTGCAAAAATCTCGGGCGCGAGCGAAAGGCCCGCGGAGTCTAGGACTTTCCCTATGTCAAGGATGGTCCTTCTCGAAAACAGCCTGCCGAGGGGCTCAAGCGGATTTTTCATTTCTGCCATTTGGAACAAACTCTCTTGCGCATCAGGATATGTCGAATCTGGGCCTTGACGATTCCACCATTGAAAGGAATATGAATTGCAGGATTATGATGAAGCCCAGGAGGACCAGGAGCACCGCGGGCCCCGAAATCGCCACCCCGCCGCCGACAAAGGATAGGAGGATGATGAGGAAAGCCACGCCAAGCGACGGCATTATGA
>JAKALW010000016.1 GCA_021823945.1 Microcaldota archaeon | reverse complement strand
CGATCTCCTGCCATGGGCAAAAATACGGCAAAAATTCGCATCCCGTTATTCAACGGGCAGGCGGCAGTCGAGTATTTAATCCTAATCTCAATAGTGCTTGTAGTTGCGCTTTTGGCAGCCAATTCAGCCCTCAACATTTCCGGCTCTATTGGCAATCTCGTGTCTCCCAAATCGTCTACATACTGGCAGGATGCGCAGATTTCCATACTTGCCAGCAGTTTCAGTTCTGACGGCTCCGCGTCCCTGCTTTTGAAGAACAGGAAGCCGTTTTCAATAGCTTTGTCATCAGTCAGTATGGGCGGGCAGGCAATCCCGGTATCCAATGTCACCCTCAAGCCTGGCGACGAGATGCCTTTGTCACTGCCTGCGGGTTCAGCGCCTTCCGGCAGGGTTGGCGCGCCGTATTCCTATCTTATTGGGTTCGACTTCTCTGACTCGCAGGACTCTTCTGCGCAATACGGGTTTTATCCTTCTTTTCCCCTGAGCGGGACTTTGCAATTGGCTTTGCTTGGTGGATAGCCATGGAAATAGACAAGGAAAAAATAATTTCAAAGGGCAATGAGAGCATCGCGCTTGGCGCGATTTTCGGAATCAGCGCAGTCACCGCCTGCCCGTGCCCGGTCTGCATACTCGGTTCTGTTTCCATGTTCGCCAATGGAATCAGGGAAAAGCTTGGCATTGGGCTGCCTGGCGCAGAGGAGAAATCCTGAAAAAAGCGCAATCAGTTCACAAGCCTGCCGAATACTCCAGTTTCATTTGAGTATATCTCAAGCATGTATGTGCCAGGGCGAATCATCCTGCCCAGGCTTTCCTGCGGCACAGTGGCATTGTACTCGGCGCTTTTGACTATGCTTGTGACGCCGTTCTGGGTGGCAAGCGTAATCACCACCTCATTGTTGCCAATTGACACGTTTTTGACATTCGAGGGCATTATGACCTGCGATATCAGGCTCGAGCCCGAAGCCGCGCCCACAAGCGAGATGCTGCTTGCAATCCTTTTTGCAGCCATGTCCGCCTGGTTGACGCTTAGCTGCTCGTTTGCCCTGTTTATCCTGAAGTAGACCGAAAACAGGGAGGGAAGGACAAGTATCATCACTACCCCAAGGACTATGAGGAGCTCTACTGATACCTGCCCGCCGCGTTTTCTGCAATTCATCATCATCAGCTTTTCTCCCGCCTCTGTATCCTTTTCCGCACAAGCGTGCCTTCCTTCTTCTTCATCGCGATTTTCTTGACCTCGCCAAGCGCGCCGCTTATGGCGCTTTGTATGTCCCAGCCGCTTTCGGAGCAGGCAATTATGCCTTTCTTGGTGTCCGCCCTGATGTGCACTGAATACTTGTTTCCGTATTTTTTTATGTGTATCGACAAGGCCTCAATGCCCATGCTCTTGCCAAGCTTTTCGACAAGATCCGACGCGTGCTCGTGGATTTCCTCGTAATTCTCCTTTTCATTTCCGTAGAGGCCGGATATGAACACCTTCTCCCTCTTCGCTTCCTTGATTATTGTCTCGAAAAGGTCCCTCGCCGTGACCATGCCAAGGGGCTTTTGCCCCTTTGCGACTATCACCGAGGACACGTTGTGCTGCGCCATCAGGCGCGCCGCGTCTGTCAGGGGCGCCTCTGGCACTATCCTGACAGTCTCTTCCCTCATGTGCGAGCTTACGGGCTGGAGGTCCACGTTCGCCTTTGACTTGCGCATGGGCGGGGCCTCATTTGAGAAGACAAGCATCTGGACAAGGTCGAAAGTGGATATGACGCCTGTGATGTTGCCGTTGTTCGTCACTATCAGGCGCCTGACGTTGTTGTTCTTCATGAGGTTCCTTGCCGTGGCCACTGTTTCCGCCTCGTCAATTGCCAGCGCTGGGGATGACATGACTTCTTCGACTTTCTTGCGGGCTATGAGCTTCTCATTGAGGAGTTCGGATATCACGTCCGCGCGCGTTATGACGCCCATGACCTTGCTTTTGTCAATGACGGCCAGGCTCTTGAACCTGCCTGCGAAGAAAGCGTTGCACATGTCTTCAAGCGTGCTTTGCTTTGTCAGGACTGGCGCCTTGACGCAAACGCTTGAGCATTTGGCCTTTGCGGGGTCGCTGATGGTCTGCCTGACCTCCCTGTCGTCTATGAGGCCCGCGTATTTCCCGTCTTTCAATACGACCACTGAAAGCCCGCTCCTGACTATTTCGGAAAATGCCTTGCTGACCGATTCATCTGCGTCAATCGTATATGCCTGCTTTATCTCCATGAAAAACACCGCCTCAATACGTTTCTGGTCTGCCTGCCCGACTTGTTTATTACTTGTTTGTTAATTGAAATGTGCAGTTTATATTCTTTATTATCATATAGTTAATCCGCGCCCTGTTCAGGCGTAATTTTCCAACAACCAATTTATGGCCGCCAGGTTGGCAGAGAGGCTATGCATCCGCCTGCAGAGCGGATTAGGGGGGTTCGATTCCCTCACCTGGCTTTATCTTTCTTGATTCTATGTGAACTCCTACTTCTATCGCCAGGCCGGGCTTGAACTTTGCTTGTTGAAACCTGGCTCTTACTGCGCAGGCTCGGAAAAGCCTGGCGGGGATAGCACGTATTTTGCAAGGGCGTATAACGCGCCGCCCGCGATTATGGCGGCAGCGCCGAACATGGCGTTCGTGATGCCTACGCTTGTGAGCATGTAGGCCATCAGTTTGGATATTGCAGCCTGGGTCTGCGCGTCTGCCGCGTATCCTGCAAGCGCATTCCCTGCGATGCCCGCGCCCAAAAACGGCAGGGCTATGGATATGATTACCATCTCAGCCCCGCACACCGCTATAGGCTTCCATAACGCCCTGAAGAATTCATATGCATTGCGCACGAGAGCAAACAGAGCCAATGCGGACAATGCCGCTATTATCCCAGCCGCCACCATGAAAGCATTGAGCGTGGCAAAATAGCCCCGCGCAGTGTCGAGGGCGGCGACCATTTTTCCGAATGCCGCAGCTGCGGTTTGGCTCTTTTCAATCTGCTGCCTGTCGATTGTCTCAGGGATGAGATTGACTATGCTTTGCTGCTGCAATGCGATTACGCTTTGCTGCTCCGGGCTTGTGATGTCAAGCCCGCGCGTGGATATGTATGATTCGATTATCGCCTGTGATATCTTGCCCCTGATGGGCACAAGGTTTATGGACGGGCTGTAATGTGCGCTCCTGCCAGCCACGTAGTCGATTGTCTCAGTGATGAAAATTCCTGTCTGCTCCTCTATGTAATTTTCCGGCAGGTAATTTGAAATCCTGTTGACCATGTCGCCCGGCGGCGCTATCATTGCCCCTTCCGGAAGCCCCATGACTATGTTGTTCGCGACCGCGCTTGATATCTGCGCGTAGATGCCGTTTTGCGACATGAAAGAAGTGTATGTGCCGGGCGCCAGCACGACCGAGTTGAATGCGAAGAGGAGTGCGAATATGGCGAAACCCTGCGTGAGCAGGAAAATGGCCGCGCTTTTTTCAAGGCCCGCCGCGCTTGGGAGTTTTGGGATTGCCATTGGAAATCCATTTGCGCCCGCATGTTAAAAAATCAATCGCAAATTCCCCGCCCGCGCCCTGTTTAATTCCTGGGATTGCGGGATATGGGTTTAAATCCCCCGCAAGGCAAGGGTTTGCGCAGGTGATATTATGGAATTCAAAAAGAACGTAGGCGAAATCGACAGGGTAGTGAGGGTCGTAGTCGGATTGGCTGCGCTTGGAGCGTATTTTGCAAACGTATTGGCCGCGCCCTTGAGCTATATACTGATCCTGATTGCGCTTGTATTGTTCGCGACAGCCGCCATGTCATCATGCGCGCTCTACACCTTGTTGGGCATAAACACCGGGGCGGCTGAGGCGAAAGGCAATAAGAAATAGCCCGAGCGGGATATGCAAGACACCCATAAAGGAAAGAGTTTAGGCGTCAATAATTTGGGGGGGCAATGTTTTGCCCCGGCTTCTTTTTTCCCAGCCTGTTTTTTCCTGGAAGAATCAGTACCCGTTTATTACCTTGACGCGCTGCGTCTCGATGGCCCTTTCAATTAGCGCCTTTGTCCCGCTTTCCACCGCCGGGCTCGATGCTATGAAGTTCTCGGCGAAATCCGTTGCCAGGTCGCTTGCCTTCTGCGGGTCCGCCTTGAAAGCCTTTTCAATCCACTTTTTTGCATTGTCGGTTTTGCCGCCAAGCGCAAGGGCTATGCCTAGCGCGAGGAGAGCGTCTGGGTTTTGCGGCATTTTCTCAGCCGCGTATGTGAGCGCCTCGACTGCCTCGTCCACCCTACCAAGAGCAAGGAGCGTCAGGCCCATCATGTGCCAGACAAGCGGCGCCTCCTTGTCAATCTGGGCAGCCTGGGACAGGCAGGAAAGGGCATTGTCATAATCGCCTTCAACGTAATGTGTTTTTCCCTTGACAAACCACGTTATGGCGTCCTGCGGCTTGAGCGCAACGAGGTCCTGCGCGGTCACGTCCGCGTCCTGGATTTTCTTCCCCTCAATCTGCTCCTCGTTTTTTGAAACCAGTGAATCTTCAAGTTCGTCGCTCATGATACATGCACCCGCGCGCTTTTTCGGCAATCCGCATGCGCTATATCGCCGCGGCATGCAAATCGCATATTTCCTGCCCTGGGATTTTGTGGCACAATCGGGTTATTATTACTATTCATCCAATACCCTTTGCATGGCAATAGCAGCAATCCCAAGCGTACCCAAAGCTGCGCCAGTGTCTTCCAAGGCGCAAGGCGAGTTCGAGCAGCTCAAGTCCAACCTGTCGCACATCACAAGCTGGGACCTGACGCCGACCGATTCTGTCCCGATAAGGGCGAACGCGAAGCTCGACGAAAAGGGCGCACGCGGCTTTTTCAATTCCATTTCTATTTGAAGCCAGGCTTGGAAGCAGGATTTTATATGCAATCAAATCAGCTTTGCCAGAAAGCTAGGCTCCTCCCGCATTTTGAAATTGCCCAAGCCAGGGTTTGGCAAATGGCATTTCCCGCTTAAAAACAGAGTGTTCCCCTTGCGCGCTTCATCCTGGCTGTTCAGGGGTAGACAACGAATTCAGTCCATGACTGGTCTGTTAGCGACAGCTCCTTTCTCAGGTTCACGGGCGCTATCATCTCGAGCACGTTGAGCCCGTGCGTCGAGCGCACGGGGAACACAATCGCGCCCTGGATTCCCCTTATCTTGCACCTGTAACAGAGGATTTTCCCGAAATCCTTTCCCGCAAGCCGGAAGCCGTTGATTATGATTGGCGGATGGGTCTTGAGGCGCAGGCGCTTTTCAACGTCTTCGGGGTTTATCTTGACATTGAGCGTGCCTGCGTACGGGACAAAGCCGAGCTGTTTTTTTATGTTGTCCTTGTACTGCTGGATTTTCATGAACCGCGCGCCCTCGCCAAGCCCGCTCACGACCTTGCCCGAGAACTCGAAGCCAAGCTCCGGGTATAGCATTTTTTGCAGCTCGTCTACAGTGCGCTTGAGCTCAGCGAGTGCCTTGCCTGTCACCACCATGCCTTCGGGCGTGCGCTCGATTTTTCCCGACTTGATGAGCTCGATTGCCTTCCTTGATGCCGTCTGCTGCGACATGTCGAGGTCGTACGCTATTTCGCGCGTTGTGATTTTTGCGGGCTCCAGATGCGCCCCGCGCCTGACAAGATAAGCCAGAACTTCGTCTATCATGCCATGAACCTTGCCCTGCATATAATTTAAATCTGCCATGGTCAAATGGTAGTGCCTGTGATGTTGTGAACAACCACTGAATAAATGATGAGGTCAACAGCGGCTGAGGCGAATTTATATTTTTTTGTCTGCATGTAAATTGCGTAGAACGGTTATTCCTGTTTGTGGGTGATTTCGTATGGTCGGTTTTGCAGGTCATAAGGCAAGGATGTCGCGCATTACGCGGAAAGGCAAGGTACTGCTTTGCGCAATGGACCAGGGCATAGAGCACGGGCCAAAGGACTTCAATGACAAGAACATCGACCCCGACTACGTTCTTTCAGTGGCATCCAAAGGCGATTTCACCGGAATGGTGCTCCACAAGGGCGTGGCAGTCAAGTATATGGAGAACTATGCTGGCAAAGTCCCGCTCATCCTCAAGCTGAACGGCAGGACAAGCATAGTCCCGAAAGACGAGATATATTCCTCGCCAGTCGCGTCTGTCAAGGACGCGATAGCACTTGGCGCGGATGCCGTCGGCTATACTATTTACGTCGGCTCGCCCACAGAGGCAAAGATGCTCCACGACTTCTCGATAATAGAGCAGGAATGCCGCGAATACGGCATCCCGACAATTGTCTGGGCATACCCGCGGGGCAAATACGTCGCGGAAGAGAAATCCGTGGACATGGTCGGCTATGCCGCGCGCGTTGCGCTTGAAATCAACGCGGACATAGTGAAGGTCAACTACACTGGCTCGCCAGACTCGTTCAAGAAAGTCGTTGCTGCGGCGCAGAAGACCAAAGTCATTTCCGCGGGCGGCTCGAAACAGTCGGACGAGGATTTCCTGAAAATGGCAAAGGACGTCATGTCCGCAGGCGCGTCCGGCTTTGCGGTCGGCAGGAATGTCTGGCAAAACCCGAACCCCGAGAAAATCGCAAAAGGCATTGCCAAAGTGGTTTTCGGTTCGGATTAAGCCCCTCCCCTTTGTTTTTTCATGCATTTTTAGGGGTGCGCCAAACCCCTTGAGATAATTTCAAACCCTGGAATTTTGAAGGTGTTCAATGTGCCTGACAATCTTGAAATCACCCTTGGAAAACACGCGTCCAAACACCTGTCCGCTGATTTGGCAACGTTGATTTCGCGCATAGGGCAGATGACGCCCAATGTCAAGGCTGAATTCCCCAAACGGCTCAAAGTAGCTCGTACAACCAACAAGTTTGGCGAGGTCCAAAAGGAGCTTGACGCGTGGACAAACGGCTTTTTTGTGGATGCGCTAATCAAGACCGGGCTTGTTCGCGCCATATACTCCGAGGAGCTTGACAAGCCGTACATTTACAATGACAGCGCGCCGTTTGTGGTCACGATGGACCCGCTTGACGGCTCGTCAAACATATCCACAAACAACGTGTTCGGCACTATTTTCGGCATTTACCGCGAGGATTTGCCCGCGACAGGCAGGAAACTCGTGTGCGCAATCTACGAATTATATGGGCCCATAACCACCCTGGTCTATACTGCTGGGAACGGGATGGGGGTTCATGAATTCGTCAAGCAGCGCGAGGGCGAGCAGCAATACCTGCTTTTGCACGAGAACATGAAATTGCCTGCCAAAGGCGAGGTTTTCGGGATTGGCGCTGACCCCATGGAATGGAGCAATGAGTTCATGGGATTCGCAAAGGGGCTTTTCAAGAAGCACAGGCTCAAGGCAAGGTACTGCGGCGCGTTTGTAGGCGATTTTTCCCAGGTCCTGCACAGGGGCGGTCTGTTCTCATACCCATGCACGAAAAAAAGCCCTAATGGCAAATTGAGGCTGTATTTCGAGGCAGCGCCAATGGCGCTTATCATGGAAGAGGCCGGCGGGGCGTCAAGCAATGGCTCTATCTCACTGCTGGACGTTGACCTGCCCGATATAGACGCCAGAGTGCCCCTCTACATGGGGAACAAATACCTCATTGAGGAGCTTGAGGCGGCGATAAAGAAAGGCCAGACATACAGGCAGCAGTAAGGAAAGGAATGCTGCGGTCTGCAAAAGTTTGGCATGACAATTCGGCTGGCAATCGGCCGCCTTGAAGGAATATTGATGAAAGATTCGGAGATGAAATCAAGGATTTCTGCAGTGCAAAAGCTCATTGGCAAAAATGAGGCTCTCCTTCTCACAAGCGGCAACGACCCCGCGAATGCGAATCCGTCGTTTTACTATTTTACTGGGCTTGAGATTGACGGGTGCATGCTTGTTTTGGGGCATGATAGCGCAACAATAATCTCGCCAGAGATGAACTTCAATTACGCCCTTGCCAATTCCCACGGCATTGAAACTCTGAAATATTCAAGCAAGGGCGAGTTTTCAAAGCTTGTAAGGGCAGGAATAGGAAAAGCAAAGACTTTGCTCCTTGACTATCCCTCGACCAAACTGTCGTTTGCGGATTTCCTTGCAAAGCATTCCAGGGCAAAACGCCTGGACTTCTCGGAAAAAATTTCCAGCTTGCGCTCTGTCAAGTCGGAATACGAGAAATCCTGCATTGACAGGGCGATTCTCGAGGCTGAAACCCTCCTCGCATACCTCGACTCCAACATTGGCGAGGGCATGAGCGAGAAGAAAATTGAATCCATGCTCCTTCGCGAGATGATAGGGAAAGGTTTGAAGCCGTCATTCTCGCCAATAATCTCAAGCGGCGCGAACTCGTCGAGCCCGCATTCCCAGCCAACAGGCGCCAAGGTGCGCGGGCACGTGCTTATTGACATGGGCGTAAAAGTCGAAGGCTATTGCTCCGACCTGACGCGGTGCTTTTTCTTCCCGTCCGGCAGGATGCAGAAAAACGCCTATGACAAGCTGACCTTAATCTGCGATGAGGTCTGCGACAAGGCGGAATCCGGCGCATACCACACCGGCTCCGAGCTTGCCAGTGACGCAGCCCGGCTGCATGAGAGGTACAACCTGCCCAAGCTCCCCCATTCAATAGGGCATGGAGTGGGCCTGGATGTCCACGAGTCCCCTTCCCTTGGGCTAAAGTCAAAGGACAAAATTGTGAAGGGAATGGTGATAGCAATAGAGCCAGCGGCATATTACGCGGGCAAGTTCGGAGTCAGGTACGAAAAGGACGTTTTCCTCTGATTTGCGGCGGCGCTTTGCGCGTTTTTGCGGCGCCAAAACCCCAATAAGTATATAAACATATTCAGATTAACTTACTCTCGTTAAATGCTTAATTTGAAAGCTTGTTTTGGATTGAGGCAAAAGATTTTGCATGAGCGCTTATCCTATTTGCCATTGTCCAAGGCTGGTTTTCTGCTAAAAATCCAAAAAAACGGTGAATTCACATGGTCAGGAAAGAATACGTAGTAGGCGAAGTTTCAAAGCTGATGAACAACCTCGAAAACGTGAGGAATGTCGCGATTTGCGCCCACGTCGACCACGGCAAGACTACTCTTACGGACTCCCTTGTTGCGCGCGCGGGTCTGATTTCCAAGGAAAAGGCGGGCGAGCAGAGGGTCATGGACTTTGACGAGCAGGAGCAGGCAAGGGGCATCACAATCAAATCCGCCAATATTTCAATCGCCTTCGAGTTGAAGGGCAAGGACTACCTCCTGAACCTCATAGACACGCCGGGCCACGTGGACTTCGGCGGCCACGTCACAAGGGCAATGAGGGCGGTGGACGGCGTCGTGCTCGTAGTGGACTCAGTCGAGGGCATCATGCCGCAGACCGAGACAGTGCTTAGGCAGGCATTGAGGGAGAGGGCAAAGCCCACAATCTTCATCAACAAGATAGACAGGCTCATTAACGAATTGCAGCTTGACGGCGACCAGATGCAGCAGAGGTTCATCAAAATCATCACTGGATTGAACAAAATCATCATGCAGTACGCGCCCGAGGACAAAAGGGACGACTGGATGATCCAGGTCGCAAAGGGCAACATCAGCTTCGGCTCGGCGTACAACAAATGGGCAGTTTCTGTCCTTTCAATGAAGAGGTTCAACCTCTCGTTCAAGGAAATGGCTGAGCTGTGCAAGGCCGGCGACCACAAGACATTGAGGGAGAAATCCCCGCTTGACGAGACCATGCTTGAAATGATAACGTCCCACATTCCAAACCCGCTCGTGGCGCAGAAATACCGTATCCCGGTCATATGGAAAGGCGACTTGGAATCCCAGGACGCAAAGGACATGCTTTCATGCAATGTCCAGGGCAAGACAATCGGCGTGTGCTTTGGCGTCGTTAACGACCCCAACGCGGGCGAAGTCGCGGTTGTCAGGCTCTTTTCAGGCCATGTCAGGAAGGGAGACATGATGTATCTCGCATCCAAGTACAAGGAGGAGAAGGTCCAGCAATGCGCAATCTACATGGGCATTGACAGGGTCATGGTCGAGGAAGTCGTGGCAGGCAACATCGTGGGCCTTGTGGGCCTGAAAGACGTTTATGTAGGCGAGACAGTGAGCGCAGGCCCGGTCGAGCCTTTCGAGCAGATAAAGCACTACTCAGAGCCCGTGGTCACGAAGTCCATCGAGGCGAAGGAGTCCAAGGACCTCGCAAAGCTCATCATGGCGTTGAGGCAGCTCTCAAAGGAGGACCCGACATTGAAGGTCGAAATCAATCAGGAAACCGGCGAGCACCTGATTTCTGGCATGGGCGACCTACACCTTGAAATCATAGAATACAAGATTACAAAGGAGAGGGGCATAAACATAGTTACGTCCCCGCCAATCGTGGTTTACCGCGAGGCAATCACTGGCAACTCGCCGCAGGTGGAAGGCAAGTCCCCAAACAAGCACACGAAAATCAAGTTGTTTGTCGAGAAGCTCGAGCAGTCTGTCATTGACGCCATTGACAATGGCGAAATCGCCGAGGGCAAGCCCAAGGGCAAGGCTGCAGTGGAGGCGCTTGTGAAGGCTGGCCTGGACCGCGACCTGGCAAAGGCTGTCAAGCACATTTACAACAAGTCGCTTTTCATAAACGACACGAGGGGCGTCCAGTATCTCGACGAGATAATGGAGCTTCTCCTGCAGGGCTTTGAGGAGGCGCTTGACAAGGGCCCGCTTGCGAAGGAGAAAATCACGGGGCTTAAAATCAGGATTGTGGACGCCACAATCCACGAGGACCCGGTCCACAGGGGCCCCGCCCAGATTATCCCGGCAATCAAGAGGGCGATGTACGCGGGCATATTGTACGCAGGCGTCACATTGCTTGAGCCCAAGCAGAAGCTGACAATCATCGTGCCGCAGGATTACATGGGCGCTGTCATCACCCTCATCCAGGGCAAGCGCGGCCAGATGCTTGACATGCAACAGGAAGGCGAGGTGACAAACATCATCGCCAAGGTCCCTGTAGCTGAGCTGTTCGGGTTCGGGAACGACTTGAGGTCGGCAACCCAAGGCAGGGCAATTCCCTACCAGGAATACGCCGGCTACGAGCCGCTGCCCAAGGAACTGCTTGCAAAAGTAGTCAGGCAGATAAGGGAGCGCAAGGGCGAGAA
>JAKALW010000015.1:6977-11159 GCA_021823945.1 Microcaldota archaeon | reverse complement strand
AATAGACCTTTTCTTACGCTTTTTAGCAGTAACTGAAGCCTTTATCATATCAAAAGCTTCTTCAGGAATACGGTGATAATGTGTATTATGAAGCTTGGCTACACGCCTAACATCAAAATCTTTGGAAACCGGCCGTTGTTTGGTTGAAACAAAAAGCTTCCTTATCATCTGGTTACCATATCTGCCATTAAAACAGCGTTTGCAGATTTTTGCAGATGGAGCAACATTATTATCTTCATGGGCAAGTTCAAGCATATTTCCGCAAAGAGCACACTTACCAGTATTAAAGTGCCATTCTTTCTTACCCTTTTCCTTCCAGCCAATAAACCTAGTATTCCCAAGAAGACGTTGTATTCTTAATTCACAAAATAAAGTAGCTTTTGAATATTCATTAAAATATGAATCCAGGAACTTCTGTTTCTCGGCACTTAAATCTATAACTTTCAGTTTTACAGAAATTGGAGGAGCAACCAAACACTCACCTAACTATGATTCATATCCTTGGCAAATCTTGTTGAAGTAACAGCAGTCTGTGCAAAAGTTTTGTGTTTTCGGACCTTCAGGATACATCTCCGACCTCACCACGTCATTTATCTTGCAAAGCTGGTATTTAAGCTCTTCTTTCTGTTCAAAGCCAATTTCCGTCCGCAAGGTTTTTTCTTCAGGCAGGAACTTGACAAGGCCGAAAGGGCATGAAAATCCAAGGCATTCCTCTATCAAAAGGGCCTCTGCCACAAGCTGGAACTTCATTGTCCGATAAAGGCATGATGGAGCCTTGCCCCGCTTGAACTGCATCGGGATTGCCATGTTTTCCTTGGAATCAATAAGTATGCAATCAACCACGGTTTGAAGATTGTGCTTTGGCGAATGCAGCGGCAGGTTGAAGAGTTTCTTGTCATATGTCAGGCGCTTTTCCATCCTGTTCCTTTTCGCGCGGGGAACGAAATTGTTATGCGCCTCAAGCCCCGCATCCTCCTTGACAGTCCGGCGCTGGGGAATCCGAAGAACATATTCAAAATAAACAATCCTGGGGCAGTAATTGTAATTCAGGACATCCTTTATGCTCAAAACTCCTAGCCGATTCATTCAGAACCACCAAGAAAGACAAAATCCAGGTCACAGAACTTTTTCTCGTCAAGGAAACCAGTAACAATCCTCTTCCTTTCAAAACAGCTTGAACAGGCAGGAAGGATAAAAAGATAATCGTCCGTTCCTTCCAAGAGCTTCTTGCATTCAATCTCAAGCATTTCAAGCTTGTTTTTCGTTATTTCGCACGCAAATGAGCTTTTTTGAACCCTGGCGCAGCCGTAATTCTTGCATATCCGTGCTATTTTGTTCCTTTTTTTGTCTTCGGAAATATCGTAAATTATCCAGTAGAACATGCTACCACCTGTAAAGGAAAGGCTCAAATTCGCTTTCACCCTTTACAAAAGAGGCAATGCCCCTTGCCTGATCCTGTACAATCGCCTTAATCTCCAAGGATTTGTCAGAGAAATTGACTTGGGCGTGCAGCCTTTCCATCACTGCCTCAACCATCTTGCGCCTGCCAGACTTGGAGAGATATTTCTTGCCTTCAACATCTTCAAAATCAGACTCAAGAACCTGTTTTTGGGCGTAGAGTGTAACAAGAGCCCTGTCCACAATAACCGGACGGAATTCCTCAATTAGGTCAAGTACAAGCGAAGGTTTCCCATATCTGTCAGTATGCAAAAATCCAAGATAAGGGTCAAGACCAGAAAAAAGGCAACATTTCTCAATCTCGCCATAAAGAATTCCATAGCCATAATTCAAGAGAGCGTTAGGCCCGTCTTTGCCTTCCTGGTCTCTTTTTGAGAGAGGGATTACCAATGATAGCCCTGAAAAATAATAAGTCGCAGCCATGCCTTCGAATCCAAAGATACGTTCTGAATCATAGGCAGAACCAAGCATGCCATATACATTATCAGCGAGAGCCGATATTTTATTGGCAAGAACAACCAGCTCGGAGTTTTCACGGCTTTTTGCAAGTGATTTAAGGAAAAATTCCTCATTTTTCATTTTGGCCCAAATAAGATTAACTGCCAGCTTGTTTCCAAGGCCATTGGTGGCAGCTTCAAGCTGTTTTCTCCTGACAAGGTTAGCCCCTCCGAGGCTTGCCGGGAAAAACCTGCCAACGGGCATGCCAAAATCCCCGATTATTACAATGTCAATGTTGTTCTTTGCAGCAAGAAGTATGGCACTTGAAGAAATGGCGCTATTTTTCAAGACAATTATCTGTTCAACCTTATCGGCGGAATATTCGTCTATTTTGCCGTCTTTTCCTTTGATTTGAAACAGGTTATCTTTCTGGCTAATATACGAGCCATAGTCGTCAATTATCAATTGCACAAAAAGATAAGTTCTCGCCCGCATAAAAGTGTTTGCAAAGTAGGTTTCCAGAGATATAAAAATTATATGTGGTAGGATGTGATTACTTTTCAAAAATTCATGCCAAAACCATTCATCTTTTTTAGAAAATGCAAATGCTTTTTCCTCATGCATGCTTAATGATAAAAACATCTGCTGCTTTGAATAACCCATGGAATCAATTTTTTCGAAGAGCGCCCCTTCGCTGATGCGAAGGACCACGGACTACAAGCATTATCGTAAACGATAATGGTGCCCCAAATCGCCACGGCGATTTGAGGGAAGTCCGTGGTTTGGGGCGCTCATTCGAAAAAAAATCTCGTAACACACAAAATGCCGCTGGCATTTTGGTGCGCCAAATCGCTGTGGCGATTTGTGCGAGTCGGTCGGCAATTCACCCCCACCCTGAAGAGCGGGGTCCTCTTGCCGACTTTACGATAGTCAAAAAGCATGGCAAAACTGCAATGGAACAAGCGCCATGCGCCCTTTTTTTGAAAGCCCTTCTGCCCTCGTGCATGCCCGCAGGAAAAGCCTTAATAAACGGGATTGTGGTAATTAATGCATGAACAACAAAAAGCAGGCAGTGCTGGGCATGCCAGCCAGGCAAAATGAAAATAATGAAAACGCGTTGCCTGACACCGAAGTGTTCTTCTTATCGGCATTCGCCGTGGCAGACATGATATACTGGATAGACTTCCAGCCGATAGCTGGAAAGCCGTCGTTCAACGCATACGCAACGGAGTTCCTGGATACGCTTGTTGCGCAGATAGACATGCCTGCGGCCGGGGCAATACCCGCGCATTTTCTCGCATGGCACTACATGCAAAAATACACCGGCACGATGCCCAGCCTGGAAAGCTTCCTCGGCTCTATAGGGGAATACATGGAATCCGATTTCAAGCCCTGGGCAAAAATAAGCCTGGGCAAATCCGGCTTTTCATACAGATACGCAAACGCCGGGCCAATTTCCGAATTTTCCCAGGCTGAAATCGAAGTCGAGAAAATAGAGAGCGCCTATGCATTCGCAAACGCGTGCATGTACTTTGCAGGCGACCAGGCGGAAGCGCCCAGGTATGAGAAAATAGCCGCCGCAAAGAGCCTGCTAAACAGGGCAAACAACAAAGTCCTCATGGAGATTCTCGAAAAAGGGCTCTATCTTGAGGAAAACAAGGACAGGCTTGGGAAAAGGCAAAAGGCCGCCATAATCAAGGTAGCCGACAAGCTCATTGAAAATTACGAGGTTGGGTTTGAAAACGCTGCCCTGCTTGTCCACGTCGCGACAGTAATGGGGTCTGCCTGGGCAAAAGGCAAGCCCGTAACACTCGAGAACGTCCTGTCAGAGATGGCGATGTACCCCGACTACATAGCGCTTGAATTCCTGAAGCGCATGTCAAACGGGAAATGCAGCCCTGAAGCCGACAGGCTCACGGGAAAGGCAATTGCCAAGCTCGAGAGGGAAGTAAAAGTGATGATTGAAACTGCCATGCAGGCATTCCCTCAAATTAGCAAAAACGCGAAATTCACTATTGTAAAGCTAAGCGGCGCCCAGCCTGGCAATGCCGCGGATAACATAGTCCAGGACAAACAAATAAAACTAAAATAATGCCTGTTCATATTACTTTAATCGGGAAAAGGTGAAATAATGAGGAAAACGTCATTTTTGTTCGCATTCGCAGTGCTCGGCATGCTCATTGCGTGCGCATTCGCTGGCTTCACGGGCAATGCCACTGTCCAGGTGCTCGACGCGAAGCTCAGGCCAATCGAAGGCGCCCAGGTCAGCGTCACATACAGGCTGAA
>JAKALW010000015.1:0-6967 GCA_021823945.1 Microcaldota archaeon | reverse complement strand
ACGACAACCCGAATTTCGAGACCCCTGCGAAACTCACCAACGAGAGCGGGCTTGTGTACATCAAGTTCACAAACATAGATTATTCAATGCAGGATAGCTATTACCAATTCCAGATGTCCGCGACGTACCAGAACACCACCAACTCGACAAGCGGCGACTTGCTCCAGCCAATACCAGTATACACCATTACAATGCCAGTGCACCGGCTTGAAATCAAGCTATTGGACGGGCATTACGTGCCTGTCCAGGGCACGGTCACGGTGAACGGCAGGCGCGTGATAACAGACAGCACTGGCATCGCGCTTTTCTCGCTTGCTGACGGGAATTACGAAGTGGTCGGAGAATACCTTGGCGGCACAAGGTCGCTGAACCTGGACCTGACGGACGACGCGTCAAGGATGCTTGTTTTCAGGGTGCTCAACCCGGTCGTGACAGTCATAGACGACAATGGCAAGCCGCTTTCTGCCAAGGTGACGCTGGGAAATTACACAGCCCAGACTGACAACACAGGCAATGCCCGGTTCCCCCAGACGACAATCCAGGAGACAAACGCAACCATACAGTATGGCGACCTGACGGTCGTGAGATACCTTGTCTTTGACGATTCCGACAATGCGAAGGCAATTCTCGACCTCAATGCCCCCATCATAAGCGACCTCAATGCCACGTACACAAAGGGCTATGTCACGCTTTCGGCTACAATAACGGACCCTGGCGAATACGCCACAGGGTTTGGAAACAGCTCCGAGTTCGTGGTCAATTACACGATTGGCACGAATAAGAGAAGGACTTACATGTACCCGTTGTCGGCAAGCAGGTTCCAGGCGGAAATACCAATAATAGACCCGGCCCAGACAGTGTATTACACATTGTCGGCAAGCGACGTTTCCGGGAACGTGAAATCAGTATCTGGCAGTTTCACGCCCGAAGCCCCGCAGCAGCCTATTGGCGGCAACACCAATGGCACAGGCACAACCGGCGGCAGCCAGGGAACAGACATGGGGCAGTATGCGATTTACGCGGTGATTGGGATAATTGTGCTTGCGCTGATAGTCTTCATGATGAAGAAAAAAAGCGAAGACGAGGGCTGAAATAACCCGATTTCTTTATTTTTTATCTTTTTCTAAAACTTCTTTTCCAGGTTCATCATTTCCTGCGCGTGCGCCCCAAGCGCGGACGCAAGAGGCCTTGAAAGGGTGACTTTGTTTGTCTTGCCAATCTTGTCAATCGAGATTATGCCCTTGGACTCGAGCCTCCCTATGGCCCTGTGCGCCCTCAACCTTGTGAAATTCTCAAGCCTGCTTATTTCCGACTGGTAGGCGCTGCCGCCGGACTTGGCGAGGAAAAGCACGATTTTCCTTTCTTCGGACGTGAGGAATTTCATGAGCAGTTCCGCGGTGATTCCGGATTCCTTTTCCTGCTTTTCTATCCTCTCGTAAAGGAGATACGTTATGGATGCCCCGACAGCAAGGCCAAGAAGCGACATGACGACCATGAACTCCAGGTGATGCATCAGGAGGAACTCGAATATCCCCAGGGAAGTCCCGCTTGGGACTGCGTATGTGAATATCACCGCAAAGGAAAGGAACAGGAACCCAAAAATCAGGAAGATTGCCAGCCCCACCCTGCGGTTAAGCGACATTTCCTTGATTTTCGAGAAGAGCCTGGGCTTTGTTTCAGTTTGTTGAACCATTGTTTCACCAAATAATAAGTATTGTTTCAGGCAAATGATACATATAAAAGTGACGGGCGGGAAAAAAACGCCCGATGCATACAATTGGCAAGCTTTGATTTGCACCTTCCTGCGCCATTTTATTGGGAGGCGGGCGGCAATCCATTGCTTGGGCAATTAATAGGTGGATATAATGGACAAAAACATGTGGATGCTCATAGGGATTGCGGTTATCGGCTTTGGGCTGGTAACCGTGATATTCGGGTTTGGGAACATAGGAAGTTCCATTGGCTCCCTGATAAGCGGAGGGGGCAGCAGGGGTTATGGCCAGGTTGGCTGCGGAATGATGGGCGGATACGGGAATTCGCAGGCCGGAGCGCAGGCAGGGAACGGCGGAATCGCCTGTGCCGGCAGCGGCGCCTATGCGCAAGGGCAGCAGGCAGGGAATGGGGCAGGCGCACAGGCAGGCAACGCGGCTGGAAACACTGGCAGCGCCCAGCAAGGCGGCAGCGCAACAGGCAATGCGGGGGGCGCAGTGCAGGACGTTTATATCAAGGCTTTGCCAACAGGTTCCTACGACAAGACAGAAGTCCATGTAAAGGCAGGAGTGCCAGTCAGGCTGCACTTCACGGCAGAGCAGGGCTCGGGCTGCGGCGCTCTTTTCATCCTTGACGGCTTTGGTATCCAGCTGACGTCCTTGAACGCGGTTGAGCAGGTGGCTACTTTCACGCCGACGACCCCAGGCACTTACGAATACCACTGCGGCATGCACATGTTCGTGGGCAGGATGATTGTGGAATAAGAATTTATGGAGCATGAGCCGCAATCAGGCATATGATGTGCATGACCAGCAACCGGGCAAAAATAGGCCCCTTATAGCTGGACAAGAATACTAGAGAGTTGATTATGATGGAAAAAACCTTGAAAATATCTGGCATGCACTGCTCAAGCTGCAGCATGCTATTGACAGACGCGATAAACGACATCAAGGGCGCAAAGGCACTGTCAATTGACCATGCCACCGGAATGGCAAAGGTCAGTTATGACTCGCCTGCGACGCTTGAGAAGGTCATTGCAGCCATAAAGGCCGAAGGCTACAAAGCCTAAGGGCATTGCCACAATATGCGTGCATTGCTGCAAAGCTAAGGATTTTGTCATAATATGCAATGCATCAATTCATGGGAAAATCAAGATGGGCATGAACTCATAGAAAATGGAATAATTAGGCAAGGGTGGAATAATGGAGCATAATCTTTCAATGCACGGGATGCACTGCGATTCGTGCGCGAAAATAATCGAAAGGACAGTGAAGAAACATGAGGGCGCCAGCGTCAAGGCGCTTGACATGCAAAAAAACGCAATAACCATTGAGTGCGGGCAGGAGCAGCTTGCGGAAATCAAAAGCGAGCTTGGCTCAAAGGGCTACCAGCTTCTCACCGATGGCGAAGCGGCAAAGGAGGGTTATGAGGCAGGCTCTATCGGGCGCGGGCTGGACTTCATGCTGAAAGTAGCCAAAGGCGGCAAGGAATTCGCGCAGGAAAATAGGCTTGCCAAGTTCGCCCTTTTGGCATTTGTGGCAATCCTTGCGGTGCAGGCGCTCCTTTACCTCACTGTTTTCAGGAACATGCCAAAATTCATGGACACGTACGGCTCGGTTATCCTGCTTTCGGCAGTATCCATAGTTTCGCTTGTATTCGCGTATTACCACGCATCGGCTTTCAGGCGCAATGCGACGTGCATGACGGGCATGATGACCGGAATGACTTTCGGCATGGCGGGCGGGTTCATGATAGGCGCGTTCGTGGGCGCCACAAACGGCATGTTCATAGGGAGCCTTGCAGGAATGGCGGTGGGGATGGCGCTTGGCCTGCAGGCCGGCAGGTGCTGCGGAGTCATGGGAGTGATGGAAGGCATAATGGGCGGAGTCATGGCAGGCACAATGGGCGCCATGATTTCGGTCATGATGATTTTTGACAACCTGGTGCCTTTCCTTTACATACTTACTGCGGTAGAACTGATAACATTATGGCTTTTCGCTTACATGCTGTACAAGGAGTACGGGAACATAGCCGAGAAAATGCTTGACGTCAACGGGCTTGAATTCGCGGTATTCTGCCTTGCCATGGACATATTGGTGACAATAGTCATGGTATACGGGCCAAAAGCGGGCGTTGTTCTCAAACCCTAGGCTTTGAGCGCACAAGACATGCAAGAACCATCTGGTGAAAACATGAAAAAAACAGAACTCACAATAGGCGGGATGCACTGCGCCTCGTGCTCAGTGCTTATATCAAGGTCATTGCAAAAGACGCCCGGAGTCAAGAATGCCAATGTCAATTACGCGTCGTCAAAGGCGCTTGTGGAATTCGACGACGGCGAGATTGACGAGAAAAAGCTTGTGGACATAGTGAAATCAAAAGGATACACGGCTACGATAGTCGCGGGCCTTGAGACAGAAAAAAAACTCAGGGAGAACGAGATAAAATCCCTCAAATCCCTGCTCATCTTCAGCGCGGCGCTCGCAATACCGGCGTTCCTGCTTGGCATGGTGTTCATGGACTTCCCATACAGGATTTACCTGCTGTTCATACTGGCCACGCCAGTGCAGTTCATTGCAGGCAAGAATTTCTACAAAGGCGCGTGGAGCGCTCTCCAGAACAAAAGCGCCAGCATGGACACGCTCATTGCCGTGGGCACCAGCGCTGCGTACATTTACAGCGTGGCTGCCATGCTTGGGCTTGCAAATGAGCAGTATTTCGAAACCTCCGCAATCCTGATAACCCTTGTCATCCTGGGCAAATATCTCGAGGCGCTGGCAAAGGGAAGGACAAGCGAGGCAATACGCAAGCTTATGGGCCTGGCGCCAAAAACCGCGATAGTCGTGAGGGCTGGCAAGGAAATCGAGATTCCAATAGGGGAGGTAGTGGCAGGCGACGTGCTTGTTGCAAAGCCCGGCACGAAAATCGCAGTCGACGGGATTGTGATTGGGGGCAGCTCTTCTGTTGACGAGAGCATGGTCACAGGCGAGAGCATGCCGATTGAAAAAGTGAAGGGCTCGGCGCTCATCGGCGGGACAATAAACAAGCACGGGGTGCTGAGGTTCAAGGCGACAAAGGTCGGCAAGGACACCGTGCTTGCGCAGATTGTCAAGCTTGTCGAGGAGGCGCAGGGGAGCAAAGCCGACATCCAGAGGTTTGCCGACAGCGTAAGCGCGGTTTTCGTGCCAGTTGTCATTGCGATTGCCATTATCACGTTTGCAGTGTGGTACTTCGCCCTGGGGCAGACATTCTCATTCGCGATGATGGTCGCGGTGGCAGTCCTGGTGATAGCGTGCCCGTGCGCGCTTGGGCTTGCGACACCGACCGCGATAATGGTAGGGACTGGCTTGGGGGCGCAAAAAGGCATACTCATCAAAAACGCAGAGAGCCTTGAAATGATGCACAAGGTCAAGGCGGTCGTATTTGACAAGACAGGCACAATCACCGAAGGCAAGCCGAAAGTCACGGATTTTGCGGCTGTTGGCGCCATGAAGGAAAGCGTTTGCCTTGAATACGCTTATGCCATTGAAAACAGCTCGGAGCACCCGCTTGCTGACTCAATCGTGGAATACGCGAAATCAAAAAGGGCGAAACTGGTGAAAGTCGCCGGCTTCAAGGCGATTCCCGGCTTCGGCGTCGAGGCAAAAATCGGGAAAAAACTGGTTTATCTTGGCAAGCCGGACAAGGCGCCAGGGAACAGGAAAACGGCATCCATAGTCTCAAGGCTCCAGGGCGAAGGAAAGACCGCAATGGTGCTCAGGATAAATGGCAAGGAAGCGGCGGTTGTGGGAGTTGCAGACACTATCAGGCAGACGAGCGTAAAGGCTGTCGCGGAACTCAAAAAGCTTGGGATTGAGACATGGATGATAACAGGGGACCATGAGAAAACAGCCGAGGCGATTGCACGGGCTGCAGGCATCCACAACGTATTTGCAGAGGTTTTGCCGCAGGACAAGGCGTCCTATGTCAAGCAGCTGCAGAACAAGGGCCTGAAAGTAGTCATGGTGGGCGACGGGATAAACGACGCGCCAGCGCTTGCCCAGGCAGACATCGGGATTGCTATGGGTTCGGGGACTGATGTTGCCATGGAGACAGGCTCTGTGGTGCTCATGCGCTCAGACCCGGCTGACGTGCCGCGAGCAATCAGGCTTGGCAGGGCGACCATAAACAAAATCAGGCAGAACATGTTTTGGGCGCTTGCATACAACGTGCTGGGGATACCCGTGGCTGCGGGAGTGCTATACTATTCCAATGGCATTTTGCTCTCGCCAATTCTCGCGGGCGGGGCAATGGCAATGTCAAGCGTGTCAGTGGTGTTAAACGCGCTTACCCTTCGGCTGGCAAGGCTGGAATGATTTTGCCGGGATTTGCACGGCGGGCAGTTGGTGACCGGACTATTTGGAAAGCCCGAGCTGGAGCCAAAAAAGGGCACGATGGCAGGCAGCGGCAGCCAAATTATCAGCCGGGAAGCGCTCAAATCCGCATTAGAAGCAAAATATAGCGTATTATAAGGATGCTATTGAACAAATTTAACAGGAAATGCAGGAAAATTACTGAAAGGTGAGATTATGAAGGGAAAAATAAAAATGTTCAACACGGAACGCGGTTTTGGATTCATAACGGGCGACGATGGCAAGGATGTCTACGTCCACAGCTCGATGATTGAAGGCGGCGCTGCCCTTCCGGTGGGCACGGCTGTCGAATACGAAGTAGAAGCAGGCGAACGCGGCCCGCGCGCGAAGAACGTGAAGAAAGTAGTTTAAGGCGCGCAATCAACCTGGATGCCATTTCCAATGGCATTCAATCACTATAGCCGGCACTTTGCGGGCTTTTTTTATGCCCCAGGCCCAGGTTATCGCACTAACTGATGTTAGGTCGGCCATTTGCTCTTTTTTTATAGGCACAATGAATAAGAACATAAAGGGGCAATAGGAAAGCAACGCCTTGCCGGCAGGCAACCTGAATCAGCCAAGTTTGCAAGGGGAAATCACTAAACAGGTGACACTAATGGGAATGAGCAAAAAGGACCTGTCAAGGAAAAGGGCCAACATAAAGGAAAGGCTGGCGCATCTCGAGCCGAAAGCAAGGATGGACCCTTTGAAAAAGCATCCCGAAATACACGACGAGATTGCCAAGCTGAAAAAAGAGCTTGAGGAGCAGTTCGGTGCTGATGATCTCGCGCTTCTTGAAAAACTTGCGGGCAAGGATGGTGCAGCGATAAATTCCGCCGCGCTTGCTGAATTTTTGACTGCACTCC
>JAKALW010000202.1 GCA_021823945.1 Microcaldota archaeon | reverse complement strand
AGACAGCGGCAAAAGACTTGGCGCATTTGATTTCGTCAAGGGCATAGCCATAGTGCTGGTAGTCATCACGCACGCAAGGATATTTGGCGGCCTCCCGTGGCAATTGCTGGACATCGTGCCAGTTGCAGTGCCGCTTTTTTTCGTGGCCTCCGGCTACCTGCTTTACCTCAGGCACCCGGAAGGGTATGGCATTGGACATCTCAAGTCAGTGTTCTGGAGGCTCATTGCCATATACGTGATTTTCAGCCTCGCAGCCGAGGCGCTATCCGACCCTGCGCGCCTGGCAATGCCGCTTGCAGTCATTTACGACATCATAGTCGGCGCGGGGGGAAGCGGACTGTATTATTTCGTCCCTGCGCTTGTTCAATTGTACATCGCATACCCGCTTCTGGCGCGGCTTTTCGCAAACAGGAAAGCCAGGGTGCCGGTCCTAGTCCTGGCGCTTGCGCTCTCTCTGATTTTCGATTCAGTGAACAGCTCAGTGCAGGTGCCAGCCTGGAACTCGAACCTGCCAATGCTCGCATTTGCGGGCAGGTACCTGTTTTACTTTGTGGCAGGCATGTTCATCTGTTCCCTGGGGCTGGATTTTGAAAGCAAGGATGCAAAAACTAATCCGGAAGCATGGAAAAAGCAAATCGCAGGATTGGCAGTGGCGCTTGCCGCATACCTTGCATGCATTGCAGGGTATGCCTCGGCATACTCGCAAGTTTCAGAAATAGCTTTCTTCATCTCGGCTGCATTCGCTTTCATTTCCCTCGCATATTCATGCGCATTTCTGCAAGGCGCGCCCATAACCATGGAATTGGCTGGCATTGCGGAATTGCTTGGGAAAAACTCGCTTGTGATATACCTGACGCATGGCTTTGTCATATACTTGGTGCTTCTGCCAGTGATTGGCTGGGGCGCGCGGCAGGGAATGCTCTATCTCGCGTCAGCGGCAACCCTGATAATCAGCCTTGGGATTTCACTGGCATTCAATTACGCATACAAGCGCGTTCAGCCTGCCTGAATGCAAAAAAAAGGGTGCAGCCTCCCTTTGTGCTGGCATTAGAATAGCCATTGTGTTAGCCTGCCAAGCAAAAGAAGGAACACAACAAAGCGCACTATTTTGCCAAGAGTGCATGCTACCAAAAATCTGTACCAGGGCATCCGGATTGCGCCCGCGGCAATGCCCGCAATGTCAAAAAGCGGGTTTGGGACTGCGGCAAGGAAGAATATCCCAAGGTCCTCGTGCTTGACAACAAAGTCCATAATCTTGTCCTGATGCGGGCGTTTCCCCTCTTTTTTATCGGCCTTCAAATTGGATTGGCGGGATGGCGATGCCCCCTTTTTGGTTTCCACACCGCTAAACGCAATTTCCGCGCCGCCAGCGCCGAGCATATAGCCTGTGATTTCACCAATGCCAGAGCCAAGCCCGGCTGCTATGCCGAGCAGGATGGGGTCGAGAGTGTGAGATAAGCCAATGACAACTGCCCAGCCCGGCACTGGAAGGAGTATGGTTGCTGAGGACACGAGCGTGATTATAAAAACGCCTAGGTAGGAATACTGCCCGAAATCCCTGGCATAGCCTGAAAGGTAATATGCAGCGCCGGTTATGAAAAGGGCTATTGCAATCTCCACAATGCCGATTTTGACTCCTGCGATTTCCATGCTTTGGAATATGCCGCAGGGGGATTATAATCCAATGCGTATCGCCACGAGGGAGAGGGGATTATGGCAAATGCAAAAGTACGGCCAACTTGCATGGATACGGCCGCCTGCAAGAGCGTGCATAGCAATCCTGCAGAAATTGGCAGCCTGCAAAAAGCAATATGATTAAATAGAAAAAGCCACAATCAAAGCGCATGAGAAAAATAACACTTTTCCTGATTTTCCTGGTTTCCCTTGTTTTGTGCCTTTCAGTTGTTTTTGCCGACAAGGAATATGAAATCACAAGCGCCAATGTCAATTACAACATCCAGCCGGACGGCTCGATACTTGCGACCGAGCAAATCGCGTATCATTTCATATCAGGCTCATTCACAGAGCTTTACGTCCAAAAGCCGACAGACTTGATTATCGAGGGCGCATCTGGTTACTGCCAGCAGTCGCAGTGTGCATTTCGGGAACAGCAAAACCAGGGCTGGCACGAGCTTGTGCTCAAGGGCAGTTTCGAGGGCGGGCAAAGCGAGATTGCGACTTTCAGTTACACTTTAAAGAACGAGGTGCTTGCACAGAAGGACTCTGCGCAGTTCTTTTACAAATTGTGGGGCGACCAGTGGCAAGTGCCAGTAGGGGTATTGACTGCCAAAGTGGCATTCCCCGGAAGCGCGTCCCAGGTCCAGTATTTCACCCACCCATACCAGAGGGAATACCAAACCAGCGTTTCAGGCAACACGCTCACCATTGTGTCCAAGGACCACCCGGCAGGGACATACCTTGAAGTCAACACAATCATGCCGTCTTCCTGGTTTTCAGGCGCAAGCCTGCCGAAGGCCCAAAATTACATGACAAAGGCCCAAATAATCAATGGAGAAAAGGATACCGCCTCAGCAGAACAAACAAGGCAGGCAATCGGGGTCGTGATCGGGA
>JAKALW010000014.1 GCA_021823945.1 Microcaldota archaeon | reverse complement strand
ACATACCGCGGCAAGACCGAACAGGAACTTGCCGGCATGAGCATCGAGGACTCGTACCCTCTTCTGACTTCAAGGGCAAGGCGCGCATTGAAACGCGCTATGTCCAACAAGTCGTACGTGATACGCGCTTTCATAAAGAGGGTCGCGGCCAAGAAAAAGGCCAACCCCGCAAAGACAATCAAGACGCACGCGAGGGAGGCGGTAATTGTCCCCGAGTGGCTCGGCTTGACCTTTGGCGTGCACAACGGCAAGGAGTACAAGATCGTCCCGATAACGGTAGACAAGATAGGATACAGGCTTGGAGACTTCGCGCACACGACAGGCAGGGTATTGCACTCTGGCCCGGGCGTAGGCGCAACAAGAGGCTCGAAGTTCATCCCGCTGAAGTGATGTTATGGCTATGGCATACGCATTCGAATTCCAACCTGAGAAGAAATACGCAAAGGCGAAAGGCGAGGATATCAACATATCCTACAAGCACGCGGTTGCGGTCTGCTCCAACATAAGGTACAAGGCCACGGAGGACGCGATTGCGCTCCTTGAGATAGCGTCAAGGGGCGATATGCCAATCCTCTACACGGCCAACAACAAGAAGATGGGCCACAGGGAGGAGCTTGGCGGCAGGAAGGGCAAATACCCGGTCAAGGCGGCTTCGCTCATACTGGGCGTACTCAAAAACGCACATGCGAACGCGCAGAGGCTCGGGCTTGGCCAGACAAAGGTCAAGCACGCTTCGGCGAACAAGCAGACGACCTACCCGCGCGTTGCTGCGAAGGGCAGGTGGACAAGGCAGAACTACGAGACGGCTATAGTAGAGATTGTGCTTGAGGAGACGACCCCCGCAAAGGCTGTCGAGAAGAAGGCGCCTGTTGCGGCAACGACAGCGCCACAGCCCGAGAAGAAGGCAGAAGCAAAACAGGCAGAGAAGGCTGCCGCCGAGGCGAAGAAGCAGGAAGCCCCGAAGCTGATGGCGGGCGACTCCAAAGTCGAGAACAAGCGCGAAAGGAAGGCGCAGTCCACGACAATGAAGCAGTAACTCTAATGATTGGATGTGACATTTATGGGAATTGAAAAGAAATTCATCGAAGACGCCATCACAAGGTACAAGGTGTCGAACTACCTCGAGAAAGAGCTTGACAAGGCAGGCTTCTCCTCAGTCGAGATACAGAGGACGCCCGTAGTCACTAGGATAGCTGTCGAGGTGACAAACCCGGGCAGGGTCATTGGCAGGAAAGGCAAGACTATCCAGGACCTCACAAACAACATACATAACATATTCAAGATAGACAACCCGCAACTTTCTGTCATAGAGGTCCGAAACGAAAGTCTCCATCCAAGGCTCATGGCGAAGAAGGCGTGCAGGTACATCGAGACCGGCAAGAAAGTCAGGGCAATCCTCCACTTCCTATTGAAAGAAATCATGGATGCCGGCGCGCTCGGAGCTGAGATAGTTGCGTCGGGAAAAATCGCGGCAAAGGGCGGCAGGTCCAAAAGGCTAAGGCTCTTCGCGGGTTATATTCCAAAGGCTGGCGAGCCCGCAAGGCTCGTCACCGAGGGCCATGTCACTGCCTACCCGAAGTCGGGCGCAATCGGCGTTCTCGTCAGGATAGTCCAGCCCGGAACGGTTTTCCCGGACAAGAAGCCCGGCGAGAAAGTCGCGCTGCCAAAGACCATTTCCGCTGCGGAGGACGTCAACAGGGCGCCTCGCGAGACTGTCGAGAAGGAGCAGCCCAAGATGGCGCAGGCCCCGAGGCAGTACAGAAGGAGATGAAAAAATTCAAATAAGAATTTTTTCAGATTTGTAATGGAACCGAAAGGTTGGATTATAGAAATTACAAATAGATAAACAGGTGTGCAAAATATGGCAATTCTTCGCAAATCAGACGTAAGGTCACTTGACAACGCAACCCTCTTCGAGAGGCTTGTCCAGCTCAAAGGCGAGCTGAACCGCGAAATCGGCCTCGTGAAGACAGGAGGCAGGGCGACAAACCCAGGCAGGATAAGCGAGCTTAGGATTACTGTGTCGAGGATACTCACAATCTTGCATGAAAGGAAGCTCGGGATAAACAAGGACGTGAAGGACAAGAAAAAGATGGGCAAGGCGGCCCCGGCTGCCGCGCCAGTCCCTGCGGCCAAGGCTCCCGAGCAGGAAAAAACAGTCTCCAAAAAGGAGAAAGAGGTGAAAAAGGTTGCCTGAAATTTGCCCAAAATGCGGACTGATAAAGGACATATGCGCCTGCGACATCCTTGAGAAGGAGGAAGTCCAGAGGATAGTGGCGTACACAACCAAGAAGAAGTTCAAGAAGCTCGTGACAGTCATCGAAGGCATAGACAATGCCAAGATAGAGGACACGGCAAAGGAACTCAAGCAGAAGCTCGCCTGCGGCGGGACTGCGAAAGACGGCGTGATTGTCCTGCAGGGGGACCACAAGAGGAAGATAAAGGCGCTCTTGGCATCAATCGGTTACCCCGCTGAAAACATAGAGGTGTCCGCGAGGGCATGAAGGGAAACCTTATACCAAGGGAAATCGCATGGGCGAAAACTCGGACACGGGCCTGGAAAGGCTTTGCCTCATCGGGCTTGAATGCCGCGTGGTGAAAAGCGCTGGTGCGGGCCTGGTAGGCGTGCACGGCATCGTGGTGCGCGATACGTTAAACACGCTCGTGCTTGAGGGCAAGGGAGGGGAAACCCGGACAGTGCCGAAGAACGCGTGCGGATTCGAGTTTTCGCGAGGCGGGAAGCCCCTTGGGAGAATAGACGGGAAAGATATATGTTCAAGGCCTGAAGAGAGGCCGAAAAAGTAAGTGGAAATGAAATTGAATTGCGGTGAAATCTGATGGAAACGATCAAAATCGGCGAAACCCCGCTGTCTGTCCGCGGGCACACATCCGTTGGCACAGTGGTGTCCGACAGGATGAAGAAGACTGTGGTTGTCGAAAAAGACGCCTTGCAGTACATTGCCAAATACAAAAGGTACGCGCGCAGGAAAAGCAGGATTCCGGCGCACAACCCGGAAGGCCTGAAGGCGAAAGTAGGCGACCTTGTAAGGATTGCGGAGTGCAGGAAAATCTCAAAGACCGTCGCGTGGACAGTGGTTGAGATACTCTCAAGGAAAGGCGAGGAAGCCAACAAGAAAAAGAAGACCCAGTAAGCTAAATGGGATTTCAAGGGATTGAGGGATTGCGATGAAAGGTTTGACATCAACAGTCACAAAGGGCCTGACAAACGGCACCATCATGCAGTGCGTTGACAACTCCGGCGCTAAAATCGTCGGGATAATTGGCGCGAAGAAGATGAAGGGCAAGCGCGCCTTGTACCCGAAAGTCGGCGTCGGCGACATTGTCACGGTCGCGGTGAAGAAGGGCACGCCCGCCATGAGGAAGAAAGTCGTCAAGGCGGTCATAGTCAGGCAGAAGAAGGAATTCAGGCGCCCAAACGGCGTCCACATCCAGTTCGAGGACAACGCCTGCGTGCTGATAGACGACCAGGGCTTGCCTGTCGGGACTGAAATCAAGGGCTGCGTTGCGCGCGAGGTTGCCGAAAGGTACCCAAAGGTGTCCGCAATCGCCGCCGCTGTGATGTAATTTTCATAAAGGTGTTTCACGATGGCAAAATCTAAACAGGCAAGGAAGCAGAGGAAGGCGCTTTACACAAAGCCCCTCCACGCAAGGAAAGCCGAGCTCCACGTCCACCTCTCGGACGAGCTCAAGGCCAAGCTTGCCACAAAGAAAAGGGCAATGCTTGTGCGCAAAGGCGACAAAGTCGAGGTTGTGAAGGGCAGGTTCGCAGGCAGGAGCGGGAAAGTCGCCAGTGTCGATTACCAGGACTATACACTTTACATTGAAGGCGTCACTGTCAGAAACGCCAAGGGCGAGGAAAAGCTCGCGTCCGTCAGGCCGCAGGTCGTCGTGCTCGTTGACGGCGACTTCGGGACAGCGGACCGCAAGAAAGTTATTTCGAGATGATTTTATGGCTACAAAAGGAGGAACACACCACCAAAAGAGGCTTGCCGCGTCCAGCTACGCGCGCGTTTCAGGCAGGAAGGATTACACGTTCACGAAGAAATCCTCGCCAGGCGGGCACAAGGCGGCAGAGGCTATCCCGCTCGGGATACTGCTTCGCGACCACGTGTCGCTTGCCGACGGCATGAGGGAGGCCAAGAAGGTCATAAAGCGCGGCGACGTCATGGTGGACGGCAGGCCTGTGCGCGACGAGGCTTTCCCGGTAGGCATAATGGACAAGGTCACGATAGTCCCGGCTGACAAGAGCTATGAGATAGGCATTGTCTCAAAGAAGCTTGCGGCGCGCGAGGTCGGCAAGGAGAACGCGGTCTCAAAGATATGCAAGATTACGTCCAAGAGGACTGTCGACGGCGGCAAAACGATGATTACCACGCACGACGGCAGGAATTTCGCGGGCGACAACCACTACAAGGTCTGCGACAGCGTTGTCTACGACTTCAAGACAAGGAAGCTTGTAAAGACATTGAAGTTCCAGGCGGGCGCGAAGTGCCTTGTCACAAGCGGCTACCACAGGGGCAAGACAGCGAAGCTTGTCGAAATCATCGAGAGGAAAGGCTCGATGGACGCCGAGGCGAAGCTCGCAGGCGACGGCGAAGAGTTCGTCACGCTCGCGAAGTACCTCTTCGTCATAGAGTGAATTTCCGTTCAATCATGTTTGGGTGTTTATGATGGCTGAAAAAGAAAATGTAATGAGAACCCTTGTAATCGAGAAGGTCACAGCCAACATCGGCGTTGGCAATGCGGGCGAATCCTTGCAGAACGCGAAGATATTGCTCGAGAGGCTTTCCGGCAAGAAGGCTGTCTCCACAAAGGCGAAGACCAGGAACCCGGTGTGGAAGACGAAAAAGGGCGACGAAATCGGCGCGAAAGTTACGATTAGGGGCCCGGGCGCGGTAGAGTTCATAAAGAAGTCCCTGGTCGCGAGGAACAAGCCGCTCTCCGAGCGCTGCTTCGACGACTCCGGGAACTTCGCATTCGGCGTCGGGGAGTACATAGACTTCCCGGGCGCGAAATACGACCCGAAAATCGGGATTATCGGCTACGACGTGGCCGTCACAATGAAGAGGAAGGGCGGGAAGAGGGTTTCCTCGCGCAGGCACGCCAAGTCGAAGATTGGCGCGAAGCACGAAATTACCAGGGAAGAGACCGTAGGCTTCGCAAAGGAAGTCCTCGGCGCCAACGTGGCATAAGTTAGCGATGATTTGTAGGTGATATGGTGGCGGAAAAGAAAAAATCCAGCAGAATCCCGCTTGAATTCAAGTTCAAAGGCAAGGGCAAGAGGAAATGCCGCTTCTGCGGCTCTGCACGCGGCATGATACGCTCATTCGAACTGAGGACATGCAGAAGGTGCTTCCGTGAGGTCGGCGAGAAAGTCGGCTTCAGGAAATATTAATGATTCGACGGTGATATGATGGCAGATGATTTGCTTGCTGACGCTCTCAATGCGATAAAGACTAACGAGAACGCGGGGAAGCGCGAGTGCATGGTCAGGTCTTCAAAGATCGTGCGCGAAACGCTGAAAATCCTCCAGTTCGCGGGGTACATAGGCGACTTTGAGTTCGTCGACAATGGAAAGGGCGGGCTGTTCAAAATCCGCCTTGTCGGAAGGATAAACGAGTGCGGCGCCATAAAGCCGAGGTTCCCGGTGAAGAAGGACACGTGGAACGACTGGGAACAGAGGTACATCCCAGGCATGGACTTCGGGATGCTGATAGTCTCCACGCCGCAGGGCATGATGACTAACAGGGAAGCCCAGACCAAGAAAATAGGCGGAAGGCTGATTGCCTACGTGTATTAGAGAGATATATTGATTGCAAAAGTGTGATTGAAATGGAAAAGACAATTCTTGAGACAACCGTAGCACTCCCAAATGGCGTGACCGCCACTGCAAAGGCAATGCACCTTACGGTGAAGGGACCAAAAGGCGAAGTGGCAAAGGAGTTCATGCTCAAAGGCGTGGCGATAAAGGCCGACGCCAAGGCTGTTACCATAACCGCGGGCGACAAGAGGTCGCTCAACACTGTCGAGTCGCACGTGAAGAACATGGCAGCGGGCGCGCTTGGCGGCTACATGCAGAAGCTCAAGATGATTTACGCCCACTTCCCGATGACAATCGAGGTCAAGGGCAAGGACATGCTGATAAAGAACTTCCTTGGCGAGAAGCAGCCCAGGAGGGTCAAGATCATAGGCTCCACGAAAGTCGAGGCGAAAGGCCAGGAGGTCACGGTCTCCGGCCCGTCCAAGGAGGACGTAGGCCAGACAATCGCGAACATAAAGACCGGCACGAAAATATCCAGGCGCGATTCCAGGGTTTTCCAGGACGGGCTTTACAAGGTAGCCGAATAATTCCAATGCGAGGTTATCATCCATGGTTTCAAAAAAGAAGCATCCGACGTTCAAGAGGACAAACTTTGGCAGGACAAGGCGCTCGCGCGTCAAGCCCAACTGGAGGCGCCCTAGGGGGATTGACAACAAGCAGAGGGAGAAATACGCCTACATGGGCAAGCTCCCCTCCATCGGGTACAAGAACCCCAAGCTCCTTCGCGGAAAGCACCCGAGCGGGCTTGACGAGACCATTGTTTCCACGCCTGCCCAGGTAGGGGGCCTGAAAAACGTGGTAGTGAGGATTGCCGGTTCTGTAGGCGCGAAGAAGGCGGCGCTCATCATAAAGGCCTGTGAGGCTGCGAAACTTAGGGTCCTCAACGCAACAGCAGGCAAATGGGAAAAGAAGGCAAAGCCCGTGAAGAAGGAAGAGAAGAAGCAGGAAAAGAAAATCGAGGAGCCAAAGAAACTCGTAAATTAACATTCGCAAATTAGGGGATAATTATGAGCACGAAAACAGTAAGGAGAATGGCCGCGTCGATAATCGGCGTAGGCGAGTCCAAAATCAGGTTCGAGCCGTCGGCGGCAGCAAAGTCCGCAGAGGCGCTCACGCATGAAGACGTGCGGAACCTGATAAAGGAAGGCGCGATTGGCTACGTCAAGAAAAGGGGCGTGTCAAGGGCCAGGGGAAGGGCAACGCAGGAGCAGCGCAGGCTCGGCAGGAAGAGAGGCAAGGGCAGCAGGAAAGGCACTGTTCAGGCGCGCAGCTCCAAGAAAGAGGCCTGGATGGCGCTTGTCAGGGCGCAGCGCGGCCTTTTGAGGAAGCTTGTGGACGGCAAGAAGATGGGCGCCGAGAACTACAGGAAGATTTACCTCATGATAAAGGGAAGGGCGTTCAAAAGCAAGGCGACTATGATGACGTACCTTGCGGACAACGCGATGCTGGAAAAAAATCAATGATTTTTTTGCGACTTGCAAGCCATGAAGCTTGCGAGTAGATAAACAATAAGGTGTTATTCATGGCAAAGGCAACAGGACCGAAATACTATGTATCCCTCAGGAGGAAGCGCGAGAGGGTCACGAACTACGCGAAAAGGCTCGGGCTCATAAAGTCCATGCTTCCGCGCATGGTTGTCAGGAAATCCAACAGCGGCGTGTTCGTCCAGTTCGTGAACTACGAAGCCGCCGGCGACAAGCCGTTGGCCACCGTGGCTTCAAAGATGCTTTCGCAGGACGGCTGGTACCCGAGGTGCAATGCGCCGACAGCGTATCTCGCCGGGCTGAAGTGCGCCAAGGAGGCGAAGAAAAACGGCGTGACGAAGTTCGTGCTCGACATAGGCATGCAGACGCCAAGCAAGGGCGCGATAGTGTTCGCCGCGCTCAAAGGCGCGATTGACGCCGGGCTTGAGACATCGTACGAGAAGTCCATGGTCCCGGAAAAGAAGCTTGACGGCTCAGAGATAGCCGCGTACGCGAAGGCCCTGAAGGGCAAAGGCGCCTACGAGAAGATGTTCTCAGGCTACCTGAAGCTGAAAATAGACCCGGAAAAGCTCCCAGAGCATTTCCAGACTGCAAAGAAGAAGATAATGTCCGGCTAGATTGCAATTGCATAAGGTGATATGGTGAGATACAAGTCAAATTCAAGGAGAAACGACAGGTCCGCGCAAAACAAGGCCGACATGCTCGCAGCCTGGGTCCCGAAATCCGACGTTGGCAAGAAAGTCAAGAATAAGGAGATACTCGTAATCGAGGACATATTCGACTCGGGGAAGCCGATACTCGAATTCCAGATTGTTGACACGCTCCTGCCGAACCTGACCGAGGAGACCCTCGAAATCTCGTCAACGCAGAGGATGACCGACTGCGGCAGGAAAATGCAGTTCAGGGCGGTAGTGCTCGTAGGCGACAAGGCCGGCCACGTAGGCATAGGCACAGGCAAAAGCGAGGAAGTCAAGCCTGCCATAGAATCCGCTGTCAAGAGCGCGAAACTCAATATAATTTCAGTGCCCATGGGCTGCGGCTCCTGGGAGTCAAGGGCAAAAAGCATGAACTCGCTCCCAATCAAGGTGATTGGCAAGAACGGCTCTGTCGAGGTCACGCTCAAGCCCGCGCCGCCCGGAGTGGGCCTGGCAGCGAACAAGGTCGTGAAAAAGGTGCTTGCGGCGGCTGGCGTGAAGGACATCTGGTCTTTCTCGCGCGGCAAAACTGCAAACATTTATAACACGGGGATGGCAGTCATTAACGCCCTTTCAAGCCTCTCAAGCATGAGGGTGAAGGGCGAATGGAAAGAGATGCCGGCGCCAAAAGCGGTCTCGGCATGAAAAGGATATACTAATAGAACCGGTGAATACCAATGGTCAAAATAGGCATCGTCAGGATAAGAGGGCTTAAGGGAAAGCCCCCGAAAGTCACCCAGACATTCGAGCTATTGCACCTCGACAGGGTCAACAGGTGCGCGGTCTACGAGGACTCGCCGTCGCTTAGGGGCATGCTCCATGCGGTGAAGGACTTCGGCACGTGGGGCGAAATCGACCAGAAGACGTTCGAGCTTCTCATCGAGAAGAGGGGCGTTGTCGGGAAATCCAAGTTCGCCAAAGTCGCCGCGGCAAAGAAGATTGACGCGAAGGCGGCTGCGGCCGAGATATTCACTGGCAAGAAGAAATACGAGGACTACGGATTGAAGCCGTATTTCAGGCTCACGCCGCCTTCAGGAGGGCATGGCACCATAAAGAGGACCTACCCGGAAGGCGCGCTTGGCAAGAGGGACAAGGAGGCATTCGTGTCCCTTGTGAAGAGCATGTGCTGAAAATCGCAATTAAAGAATGAATGATTATCAGGTGTTATTGAATGGTAAACCGCAAAGGCAAAAGAAACAGGAAGTTCCTGGGCTCAAAAAGCCACGGCGGCGGAAACGCCAAGAACCGCAGGGGCAAAGGCAACAAGGGCGGCTGGGGCAGGGCAGGCACGGGCAAGCACCGCTTCACTTATATCACGTCCAAGGAGCGCAGCTTCCTGTTGGGCGCGCACGGCTTTGTCAGGCAGAGGGTCAAGAAGATGCCTGCGATGAACATTTACGAAATCAACAACATGGCAAGGAAAGGCGAAATCGAGAAGAAGGACGGAAAGATGAGCTTCACTTTTGAGGGCAAGATACTTTCCGAAGGCGCGCTCGAATTCCCAATGGCAATATCGGCTGCCGGCGCGAGCAAGGCCGCGGTCGAGAAGATAAAGGCGGCTGGCGGGGAGTTCAAGAAGCTTGAATGATGCGGAAAATTGCCTGGCGATTTTCCAAAACCCTTTCCTTTTTTCCCGTTTTGGGAAAACCTGCGCTGTCGCAAACAGGCGGATTTGCCAAACCATTGGCAAAATCCAGCCCGAAAGCTTATGAAAACCGAAACTGTTGTGTGCGTGAAACTATGAGTGGCCTGGACTTTCTAAAACCTGTAACTACGCTTTTGCCAGAGGTGAAGCCTCCGGCATTCATGCCAAGCCTCCAAGAGAGGCTCATGTGGACCGGCATCGCGCTTGTCATGTTCTTCGTGATGTACAACACGTTCGCGGTAGGCGTGCTCGCAAACATCGGGACAGCCGACTTCCTGCAGGTTGTCACGGCGTCAATGCCTGGCTCGCTCATAACTACGGGCATAGGACCAATCGTGCTCGCGTCAATCTTCCTCCAGCTGTTCGTAGGCGCGAAAATCATAGACATGGACATGCAGGACCCCGAACAGAGGGCGACTTTCCACGGCGTCCAGAAGCTTTTGGGAGTCATCCTGAGCTTTGTCGAGGCCGCGCTTTACGTAATTTTCTCGCGCGTCGCCATCGTGAACCCGCCATTGTTCGGCTCAATCGCGGCCACGCAGGCGCTGGTAATTTTGCAAGTCGCGCTCGGCTCAATCATACTTCTCTACCTTGACGAGATAATATCCAAATACGGCATTGGGAGCGGCATATCGCTTTTCATTGCGGCGGGCGTCGCATTCTCAGTCGTTGGCGGCTCGTGGGACCTGTTCACATCTTCCACAGGAGTGCTAGGAGTGTTGGGCTCTGGCGGCGCAGACGCGCTTCCTAACGCCATATTCACCCTCATGCCTTTATTCTTCACTGCCCTGGTGTTCCTTGTTGTGGTTTACGCGGAAGGAATCAAGGTAGAAATCCCGCTAGCGTTTGAAAAGGCCAGGGGGCTTGGCGGCAGGTTCCCGATAAAGTTCCTGTACGTTTCAAACATCCCGGTCATCCTGTCATCGGCATTGCTTTTGAACATGCAATTCCTCGCGGCCGGCCTTGCTGACAAGAGCATGGGCACTGCTTCGGGATATATTCTCGGGATAAAGGAGCTTGGCGTGGTCTCAAACGGCCAGGTCATTGACGGCTTTGTCTACATGATAATGCCGATTTACAGGGCGGCAGGCGGCAGCTTCATGGCGCACATACAGACAGTGTTCCTTGCGCCGTCTCCGGTGTTCCAGATACCCGGCTATGTCCATGTAATCACATACATGATTTTCCTGATAATAATGTGCGTAATATTCGGATGGTTCTGGGTCGAGACCACGGGCATGGGCCCGCATGAGGTCGCCGAGCAGCTGCAAAGCTCGGGGTTGCAGATACCCGGCTTCAGGCGCGACCCCAGGATTGTCGAGAAGGTGCTTGAGAAGTACATCCCGGCAATTGTAATCCTCGGCTCAGCGTTCGTCGCCATATTGTCCGCCACTGCGGACATGACAGGCGCGCTTGGCACTGGCACGGGTATATTGCTCACAGTAGGAATATTGTACAAGCTTTACGAGGAACTCGAGGCGAGAAGGACGTTCGACCTCTACCCGCAGCTGGCAGGAATGCTCGGTTGATGC
>JAKALW010000201.1 GCA_021823945.1 Microcaldota archaeon | reverse complement strand
CCTGAACGCGGGAGCGGATTTGCAGGAAACCACAATCTGGCTTAGCCCGGGCAAGTCGAAAATCGCTTTCCCGAAGGGCTCTGAAAAGAACGCCGCCCTTATCCAGGCAGTGGATTCCAGGCTGGTTGATATGAAGCTTGACAAGTCCAGCGTGTATTATACCGCAAGCGACAAATACCTGGAAGGCACCACGTTGGTCGAGGTCCTCCAGATTGTGCCAGACTGGTTTTACTTGGCAGTAGGTGGCATAATAGTCGTTATAGCAGGCGTTGCAATCGTGCGCGACATGGAGGAGCGCAGGCAGTTCGCCGACGCCCTCATGCGCTAGAACAGGCAGCTTGAGATTACTGTTTCAAGAAGGACCGCGCAATTGCAGAAAACCGCCACACAGCTGCGCGAGGCAAATGCCAAGCTTGTCGAGAAAGACAAGACAAAATCAATGTTCATAGCGAGCATGAGCCACGAGCTTCGCACGCCCCTCAATTCCATAATCGGCTTCACTGGCCTCTTGCTCCAGGAAATACCCGGCAGGCTCAATGGCGAACAGAAGAAACAGCTTACGATGGTGAAGGGAAGCTCGTCCCAGCTCTTGTCGCTCATAAACGACGTCATAGACGTGAGCAAGATAGAGGCCGACCAGATACCGCTTGAAATCCGTGAATTTGACCTGTGCGAGGCCGCGCGCGAAGTGGCGGCGTCCCTTGAAATAGCCGCTTCTGAAAAGGGCATGAAACTCGCCATAAAGGCTCCGCGCAGGCTTGTGATTGAAAGCGACCCGCGCAGGGTGAAACAGATAATCACGAACTTCATGAGTAATTCCATAAAGTACAGCCAGGAAGGGACAGTCACGCTCAGGATTTCAGGAAAAGGCGGGCGCGCCACAGTCTCAGTGGCGGACCAGGGCATAGGCATTCGGGAAAAGGACCTTGCAAAGCTGTTCCAGGCATTTAGCCGCATAAGGGAAGAGGGGCTTGTCCAGCCAGAGGGCGTCGGGCTTGGCCTCTACCTCTCAAAGAAGCTCGCAACACTGCTGGGCGGAACGGTTGGGGCGTCAAGCAGGTTTGGCAAGGGCAGCGAGTTTTGGCTTGTCCTGCCATTGAAGGGCAAAAAGGGGTTGGCAAAATGAAAAAGATATTGGTTGTAGAGGACAATGAGAACAACATGTATCTCATCACATTCATACTGCAAAAAGCCGGATACGAAATAGCCAAGGCCGAGACTGGCGAGAAGGGCGTGAAACTCGCGGCGTCGGAAAAGCCCGACCTCATACTCATGGATGTCAAGCTGCCAGGGATTGACGGGCTCGAGGCAACAAAAAGGATACGCAAATCCAAAGCAGGCGGCAAGGTGCCCATAATAGCGCTCACCTCATACGCAATGACGGGCGATAGGGAGAAATTCCTCGCGGGTGGCTGCAGCGCGTACATAGAAAAGCCGATAAACCCCGACACCATACTTTCTCAGATAAAAAAATTCTTTTAAGGGCTTTTGATGGCAGGCAACAAGCAGAGAATCCTCATTGTGGACGACGTTGCGCAGAACCGCTACTACCTGGACGCGCTTTTAAAGGGGAGCGGCTACGACACGGCTGTGGCGCAGGACGGGATTGAGGCTTTGTCAGAGCTGAAAAAAGGGCATTTCGACCTAATCATATCGGATATACTGATGCCTAGAATGGACGGCTACATGCTCTGCAAGGAATGCAAAGCGGACAAAACCCTAAGCGACATACCTTTCATTTTCTACACTGGGACGTACACGAGCACAAAGGACGAGGCTTTCGCACTCGGCCTCGGCGCGGACAGGTTTCTCGTAAAGCCCATTGAACCGGAAATAATCCTTAAGGTTGTGAAGGAGAACATAGCAAAAAAAATGGAAACTGCGCACCCGTATGCCCAGGAAACGAAAGATACTTTGGGAAAAACCAGCGAAAAGCCAAAAACAGGCCAAACAGCGCGGCAGGAGAAGGGGCATGATTCCTTCTTCATAGAATACAGCAAGCGGCTTGCTGTCAAGCTCAACCACAAGGTGTCGGAGCTTGAAGAAGCCAACAAATCCCTTAGAAACGAGATTGAGAAGGAAAAAGAGATAGAATCAAAGCTGCAAAAGAGCGAGTTGCATTACAGGAACCTTTTCAATTCGGTAGTGGACGGGGTGGTGGTGCTTGACACCAAAGGATACATAACCTCGGTCAACCACGCAGTGTCGCGGTTCTGCGGCAATACGCCGTCGCATTTTATTGGCAGGCATTTTTCGCAGGTTTGCTCCGTGCCAACAGAGCAAAAGCGCACAATCGCGAAGCTTTTTGGCGACATGTTCGTGGGCAAGGCAGGCGAATCCGAGATAGAGATGATAACGAAGTCCGGCGATAGGATTCCTCTAGGCGTTATCGCGACGCCGCTTGTGGAGAGCGGCAAGGTCATAGGCGCGATAGCCATAATGCGCGACCTGAGCGAGCGCAAGAAGGCGGAAAGCAAGATAGCGCGCATGAGAATGTTGAACTCGCTTTTGGCCAAGTGCCATGAGGAGATAATCCGCGCCAAGACGCCCAGGCAGCTCTACCAGGAGATTTGCAACCTG